>DATGQB010000154.1:0-15959 GCA_035304405.1 Edaphocola sp. | reverse complement strand
AAAGAAGAAAAGAAAGTCATAAAGAATGATTGGTAAATCAACAATCTATTACAATTTTCATTAGTCAAATAACTGAAGGATAAACGTTTAATCCTATAACAAACAAAAGCTCCGCGTAAATCATGGCGGAGCTTTTGCTTTAAATTTAGGGCTTAACAAACAAGTAAACAGTTTTTTTCCATCTAATGCCCTTTCTTCAACCCAGATTACGCATTATGAATTTAAAAGAAAATTATTATGGCAAATAATCCACAAAATAGTGAAAAAAGCATAATAAATTATGGTTTTTGAGCTATTGAAGTGGATTAGAAGCAAGAATAATTTTATATAAAGAGTCTAATGCGTAATCTGGGATAAGCCAAGCTGAATTATTGGTTGCCACTCTGGCGTATCAAGGTAGTAATCTCCAAAATGCAAAGCCACCCCTTAGTAAAATGGTTTTACTGCCGGGTGGCTTTGTATATGATTGGTTAGCTAACTTTTGTGCTAAATGCTGCCGGTGCGGCCACCATCTACAGGAATGCTCACTCCGGTTACATAGCCCGCCGCCGGACTAGCCAAAAAGGCTGCCATCGCTGCTATCTCTTCCGGTGCGCCAAAACGCTTCATTGGTATCTCTGCTATCATCTCTGCGGCTGCTTCTTCTTTGCTGCCGGCAGATTTTTCTGCTTTGTTTGCTATGATGCTTTCCAGTCGAGCTGTAGCTGTTGCTCCTGGCAATACATTGTTCACAGTAATGCCATACTGTGCTACTTCGTTGCTTAGTGTTTTGGCCCAGCCTGCCACTGCAGCTCTTATGGTATTGGATACGCCTAAGTTTTTCAAAGGAATCTTTACTGAGGTGGAAATGATATTGATGATTCTACCATAACCTGCGGCCTTCATCCCGGGAAGCAATGCCTGTGTCACCAGCTGATTGCATATCAAATGTTGCTGAAATGCCTGCAGGAAAGCTTCTGGCTGAGCATCGGTTATGGGGCCGCCGGCAGGGCCTCCACTGTTATTAATAAGGATGTGAATCTGCTTGTCTGCAGCCCATTGGCTCACCACTGCTTCCACATGTCGGTAATCACTGTAGTCTGCTACCAGATATCCATGGCGCTGCCCCTGACTGTGGTCTAGGCTGGCAACGGCTTCTTTCAATTTTTCTTCATTGCGGGCAATCAGGGTGCAATCTGCACCCAGCAATGCCAGTTCTTTGGCTATAGCCAGACCTATACCTTGGGTACTCCCGGCAATCAAGGCATTTTTACCTATAATGTTTAAGTTCATTGTGTCTATATTTGAATGCTTTAATCAAAAATTTACTGCTGTATCATAAGCCTTTATCGCAGCTTTACATACAGCCTGCTAATTTACTTTATTATTACCGGGCGGGCAAGCTTCTAGCTCTTTAGGTGCTGAGCCTCGATTTCTTTTTCTGCCGCACCATCAGGTAGGCTTGTAGCACCACAGAGAGTGCTATCACGCTTACTCCGGTATGAAAGCCCCAATTTACCTCTTTATGCTCGCCCAATAGCCAGAAGGCCAGTAGTATGCCATATAGCGGTTCCAGATTTACGGTAAAGGTAGCGGTGAACGAACTTAGGTGTTGTAGTGCACTCATGGCCAGTGACTGCCCTAATACGGTACAAAAATATACCAGACAGAACATCCACAAAATATCCCAGTTGCGGGGTATCAGCTCCTCTCCGGGGGCGTACTGCAGGTAGAAGGGTAGAAATATACTCAGCAGCACAAAACCCATAAGCATCTCATAGAATACCAGTATGCGAGGGGCGTATTGCTGTGTCAGCGGCTTATTGAACACTGTAAATACAGCGCTGATAATTGCTGCCAGTATGCCAAAGAGCAATCCTAGAGGGAAGTTGACCATCGCATTGCGCTCTGTCTCAGTTTGCAGGGCATAAATAAGATACACTCCTATTATGGCTATGACGCTCAGAACTATTTCTACCGGATTTATTGCTCTTTTGTTGAAAAGTGGGTCTATCACGGCTGTGAATACGCTTGCCGTAGAGAGGCATATCAGCGCAATAGCTGCATTGGCCAGTTTGATAGCGGCGTAAAACAACACCCAGTGTACGACAAATAGCGCCCCAATGCCTATAATGCGCAGAATGTCTTTTCGGGTAATCGGTTGCCAAAGTTTGCGATACTGGATAATCAGGGCCAGAATGATTGCTGTAAGCCCCATTCTATACCATACCAGCACCGGAGCAGACAGACTGATGAGTTTGCCTAATACTCCCGTAAAGCCCCAGAACAATACTGCCAGGTGCATTTGCAACAACGCTTTTTTCATAATTGTTTTTTGAAATTTATGCCGCCTGTATGGTCACCTCAAACACAGTGCCTTTGGGCTTATTGTCTTGTACTGATATAATACCTTTGTGCCTGTCTACAATCTGAGCTACAATGTATAATCCTAGTCCGGTACCCTTGGTATTTCTGGATTCTTCATTGCCTACCCTGTAGAATTTTTTAAAAATTTTCTGCTTGTCTTCATCTGATATGCCCAGTCCCTGATCGGCGATACTCAATACCAGATTGTCTTCCACCCGATTCAGCTTCACAGTGATAAGGCTGTCCTTGGGGCTGTATTTGCAGGCATTTTCTATCAGATTGCTCACCACCATTTTCCATAGCACTTTGTCCCCCATCACAAAGCCTTCTTGTTCAATATTGAGTAGAAAGGCATGGGTATTGCGCTCTATATATTCCTCTGCATATTCTTTTACAATTGCAGCGAGATTGATGCGCTCATTGGCGGGGCTAAAAGCTGCACTGTCAAGCTGGGAGGCCATCAAGAGATTGTTACACAAATCGTTAAGCCTATTGCTTTCTTTTACGCTGCGTTGTAAAAGGGTAGCTTGCTGCTCCTCTTTAAGTTTTCGGCGCAGCATGGTCTCCAGATTAAGCTTTATGGCAGCAATGGGCGATTTGAGCTCATGTGTAATCGACAACATAAAATTATGCTGCAGCTTCGAAAGGAGTTGGGTGCGGCGCAAGGCCGAGTAAACCACACCTGCACCTATGAGTATAACACATAGGAAGGTGAGCCCTTCTGCCCAATACTGGTTGCGTCTACGTATCAGCCTTTGCTCCACCTCTTCTCGAGCCTGCAAATAGGCTTGCTCCGACATGGATGGCTTTTTAAGTATCAGTGCTTCTTGCTCATACTGGTATATCAGGTGGCTTTGCTTATTGAGACTGTGGCCCCAGAAAAGTAAAGCGGCAATGGTATACAGCAGTATGAATATGTATATTAGATTGACAAAGCGAATCATTACAAGTTGAGATTGGTGTATTCGTTACTTTTAACTCTGAAATCAAGGATGCGCTCCCTTCCTTCTCTTACATAAACGATTTTATAAGGGCCGGGCAGCAAGTCTAACTGATGGTCTTCTGGCTTGCCGGTGAGCAGCATGTTGTGGAATGGCTCAAATGTGGCTCCTTTTCTGCACAATAGCTGCACTCTGCCTCTAAAGCTTAAGTCTATGATAAGAGTGCCGGGCTCATCTATTTCGATGATAGACATTTCGCCAAATTTCAAATCTTTAAGGGTGCGCTCTGATGGCGGCATAGTATTGATACTAACCCTATACATACCAGGCTCATATTCCAGCAAGGTATCGCATCTCTGATGCACTACTTTGCCACCAATCTCCACAGGATTGTTAATATTAGCAGAGAATTCAGAAACCGGTCTATTCGGATTGTTGGTATATCTAAATGCAATTGAGCCTTTGTTTACGATAACTTCTACTTTACTTGTTGTATTAGGAGCTATGGTAATTACATTGGAACGGAAACTGCTGCCACTGCGTACAATACGGTAAGTGCCCGGTGGAATAGTTATGGGGTCGGGTGCACCGTTTTGCTTGTTTACAAAACGGTAGTTTGACTGTACCACTTTATTGGTGTTGACATCAACAAAATCAATCTTGGGCTCGGTCTTATAATATTTGCCTTTTCCATCGGTGAAATATACCAGTAATTTAGTGTCCGCAGAAGGGGCAGTACTCACCAATACCGGAGCATTATCTTGCGATACGCTATGGTTCATCGTCGGCTGCTTTAAAGGCTTAGTAGGCTTATTTATCGGCTTGGGTGCCATGGTAACACTCGGTTCCTTAGGAGCTTCATCTTCTGTGAATTTCAAGCTGGTAGGTGTGGTTTTCACTTTCAGCGGACGCTCTTCTTTAAATACCCAAATGATAGGTATTTTTTTCACCGGCGGTAGTTTCGCACTAGTAATGCCAATTGCTGTTATTTTGTTTCTGGTAACTACAGGAGCCGTCTGAGCTACCGCTGTGGCAGGAGCATCATCTTCTGTAAATACTATTTTACTCGTATTTTTTACAGGCTTTTTATACGCCAGTACCGGTTGAGGCTTGCGCGTAGGCAGTGCCCTTACACGGGTGTACTTACTGGCATACAAAGCTGGCTTTCTGTCACGGTTGACAATCGGTTCACTTTTAGGTTCTGGCTGGGGCTCCGGTTTAGGCTCGGGCTTTGGCTGTGGTTGTGGCACAACTGCTATTGCCTCTTCTTTAGGCTTTAGCGAACCATCATTTTTTTCAAAAATGATGCGATTATCATCGATTATGGTTTTTATCGCCGGGGTGATTTCGTTGGGTTGCGATACCGTCAGGTATTTACCAAAGCAGTCATAATCCTTTTCAAGGTTATAATCTTTGATCAAGCTAAGAATGTAAGGCTTGAAACTTATTTTATGCTGCAACAGATAGTTTATCTCAGCACACATGTCCCCACCACAGCTTTCCCCTCCATCTGTGAGTAGAATGATGCTATAAGCGTTTTGGTCGCTATTGGGAAAATTTTCTTCGGCTGTACGGCGTAGTGAATAAGCAATAGGAGAGACCCCTCGGGCACTTAGAAACTTCAATCTGGCTTTTATTCTTTCGGCGTTTCCGCGGCCATAGGGTACCTCTAGCCGGGTATCCAAACAGTTGTTTTCCTGTACAGTATATTGATGCCCAAATACTCTGAGGGCAAATTCCACATCGGGATTTACATTCCTAATACTGTCAATTATGGTATTGATAATCTCACTCGCTACGGTAAAGCGCGGAGCTCCGGGCTGCCAGTCATCGAGCATAGAACTGGAGCCATCCAGTAAAAAAAGAATTTTTACGGGTTTGGCCCTTTGTATCTGAGCGGAAGACCGAGCGTATGTACCGGCAAGTATGCAAGCGAGAAATAGCAAACGAAAAAGCGACAATATCAAATGCTTCACCAGGAATCTAGTTTATATAAATAATGCAAATTACTATTTAATTGGCAAAATTAGCCTACTATATTGAGTCCTGCTGCCGGTAATGCAGCTATTGCGCAGCGACGGACACTGCTAAGCGTCTATGCATCTCTGCATTTGGCAAAGTATTCATAAAAATAGCTCCCAAGAGACAGAAAAAGCATCGGCTTACGAAGCTAAATCGATAATTTTGCGCTGCTAAGCTATTTTTGTAAGCATGATATATACCTCTAAGTTAATCGAAGATGCGGTGAATGCGTTTTGTAAGCTGCCGGGAATAGGGAAGAAAACCGCATTGAGGATGGTATTACATCTCCTAAAAGAGCCTCAGGAAACGACAACCTTTATCACTGAGCGTATTGACGCCATGCGTAGGGATATCAAATTTTGCAAGGAATGTAACAATATTGCTGATGATGAATTATGTAGTATCTGTGCCAACCCCTCGCGCAATAGAGCTCTGATATGTGTGGTAGAAAATTTTAGAGATTTAATTACAATAGAAAATACCGGTCAGTTTAGTGGTGTGTATCACATCCTGGGCGGCCTACTAGCCCCATTGGATGGTATAGGCCCGGACCAGCTGTATATACCTCAATTGCTGGAGCGGGTGCAACGGCTGCAACCTAAAGAGATAATTATGGCTCTTAGCCCCACTATTGAGGGCGATACCACTGTGTATTATATCAGTAAGCAAATCAATACTCCGGATATTCTTATCTCGGGTATTGCTCGTGGGGTGGCTTTTGGTGGTGAGCTGGAATATGCAGATGAGCTTACCTTGGGCAAAGCAATTGCCAAGAGATTGCCTCTGGATGTACTACAACAATAGCCGTAGGCTAGCATATAGCTCGCCTTCTACTCACATAACTTATCTATAAAAAGTATGCCGCGCAAGTGGTCATACTCATGCTGGAATATTACTCCTGTAAAGCTCCTCGGACGGGAATAACCCTCAAAGCGTTCTCTTTTTTTGAGACCATGCTCATCATAATATTCAACCTCAATCCAGGAATGGCGCTTTGAATTGCCACTTACATCGGGTATAGACAGGCAGCCATCACCAATAAAGCAAATCAAATCTTCGGAGCCGGCTACAATTCTAGGATTAATGGCTACTTGCACCGGCGTGCCGGGTGCATCTATTCTCATAAAAAGAAAAATGTTGCGGTTGATGCCAACCTGTGGCGCGGCAATTCCAATGCCCCCTTCGGCATGCATAGTGGCTTCCATCCGTTTTATCAGTCTTTGCAAAGATGCATTGCCTGCAATTTTTTTTATGTCTTTAGAATTGGCTCTTAGAATCAAAGAGTCTGCACGGTCGGTAATTTGAAGTACCCGCATGGTATCCTGGGCATTACCCGAATATATAAGTGCACGCTCTGATTTACTGAAGTTTTTGGTGCCGGTACAGGCAACAAATGCGAGCATCAGACAGCCCATCGCCCAATGCCTCGCATGCTGTAGCAATTTTGTTGATCTAGCCATTTCCAAATTATTGTGGGGAGCTACCCAGCTCTTTACTGCTGATATTTGTTTTTAAACTCGTCCTGAAAGTCGTAGAGTATTACCATTTCTACCCTACGGTTTTGTTTGCGTCCTTCTGCGGTGGCATTGGAAGCTACAGGATTTTTAGAGCCAAAGCCCCATGTGTAAATACGCTTGTTTTTCACCTCGTACTGGAGTAAAGCTTGTTTGGCGCTTTCTGCACGGCCCCACGAAAGTTTATCATTAAGCTCATCGCTGCCAGAGGTATCCGTATAGCCGGTGATAAGCACGCTTACATCCGGATACTTGTTGAGCACTTTGGCTATCTTGGCCATAGTAGGCATATAGCTCGGTAAAATTTCGGTGGAGTAAACTTCAAACAAAACTGCTTCCGGAAACACTAGTTTCACTTGGTTGTCTTCGTAAGTTACTAATGCTTCGGGCACATCATGTTTAAGGTCCGTAAAGGCTGCTTTTAAATCTCTCTTTTGGGCATTGCTGATTTTTTTCTTTGAAGAGCAGGCATTTAAGCCCAACATAAGAACCAGCAAAAAAAGGCCGATGTAGCTTAGCGAGATTTTCTTCATAGTAGTAAACATTTAGGTATAATTAATTCTTTTTCAGTTTATCTGTTAGGCAAAGATATGCGCTACTTATGTAAAAATTATAAAAAAGTAAATGGTATTTTTTTGTTGCCAGTCATGCTCCATTGAATTTCCTGCAACCTCTTAGTGCAGCAATTAGCAATAGCGTGTTGATGGTATGCTCGCTGCAGCTTACAAGGGAACACGCTATTTTGAAAGCTCGCGTCACTATCCGATATTCAGCTGTCAAATATGGCCTGCATGCATCCATAGCATAGGAATTGCTGGCCTCCGTTTTCTGTAATGGCGAGCGCTGCTCGCCAACTCGTTTTACTCAGGAGGTTCTGAGTACGGAGGCTGAAGCCGTATGCTAAAATCCGGATATGACAAGAATTTGTATAATGATACCCAAATAAAAAGGCCGTCC
Source organism: Edaphocola sp. (assembly GCA_035304405.1). Taxonomy (GTDB): domain Bacteria; phylum Bacteroidota; class Bacteroidia; order Chitinophagales; family Chitinophagaceae; genus Edaphocola. Next base: position 8,179 of record DATGQB010000154.1, on the reverse strand, counting down.
TCTGCAGACGGCCTTTTGTATGATTATAGTATCGTAGTCAATTATCTTAAATCGATAACTTCTACACCTGGGTGTTTTTTGGTATCAAAGCTATAAAGCGCATCTGAAGCGCCGCCATTGATTTGAACATTGTTTAGATTGAAGGTGTAGTAAGAACCACCATTCTCTTCCACGCTACCACTCAATAGCATACCAGACTTCTCAATAAGCAGGGTTACGCTTTTGAATTCCTTCGTAGTTTTGGGTTTAAGATAGATGATATCTACTTTTTTACCCTTTACTACTTTCTCACCGGCATAGTAGTAGTGATATTCGCTTGCATAAGAGGTTGGAAACAATTTTTTAGGAGAAATTTGTACCTCATCAGGATTGTAGCTAGCTACCTGCACCTCTTTGTTATCTTTAAGATAGGTCCACATGGTTTTGCCATCACAAATCAGCTCTTGCTTAGGTAGTGCTACATTGTATTTCTCCCCCTTCATATGCAAGGTGCCTTTTTGATTCAAAATCTCTTTGCCATTGGCATCAGTAGCAATAACAGCAAAGTCGGCTTTCATGCTGCTCATGCTTTTTACTTTTTGGCTCATTTTTTCCAGAACAGCCTTCGCTTTGGCATCTTGTTGTGCATGACTCGAAATGCTGAAGCTTAATCCTAAAAATGCGACTACAACCGCAAATAGTTTTTTCATTATACTCATTTTATTGTTTTACGTGATTTTTAGACGCCAAAGGTAATAATTGGTTTAAATGAAAAGCATTGAAAAATGCTAATGTTCTGTTGCAATATTATTTACAAGGCTCTTCGCTGCTGCCATTGCCTTCACTTCGTTGATAATGGCCTGCTTGTCGTACTGACAAATACGGTGCAGCTCTTCTGGTTTGCCATGCTCTATTACTTCGTCTGGGATACCCAGCATTTTCACATCCGGTTTGTAGCCATGAGCATTGAAAAACTCTAATACTGCTGAGCCCATTCCACCTTGAATGCAGCCGTCTTCGATAGTAATGACTTTACTAAAGCGGCTGCCTATCTCATGCAGCATGGCCTCGTCAAGAGGTTTTACAAATCGCAAATCGTAATGCGCAGGGTCCAAATCGAGGTTGGCCAGTTCTTTGCAGGCTTCTACTACAAAATTGCCAGGATGTCCAATACTAATGATGGCAATATCTCTTCCGTCTTTTATCTTACGGCCCTTACCTATTGGCACACGCTCCATCGGTGTTTTCCATTCGGGCATTACACCTTGACCACGAGGGTAGCGTATTACAAAAGGATTGCGGGTTTCGTCCAGCTGGGCGGTATACATTAGATTGCGCAGTTCGGCTTCGTTCATCGGCGCACTCACAATCATATTGGGTATGCAGCGCATATAGGCAATATCATAGGCGCCATGGTGAGTAGCTCCGTCATCGCCTACCAATCCGGCTCTGTCCAGGCAGAAGATTACCGGCAGGTTTTGAATAGCCACATCATGAATGACCATATCGTAGGCACGTTGCATAAAGGAACTGTAAATGTTACAGAACACTTTCATGCCCTGTGCAGCCATGCCCGCACTTACCGTTACGGCATGCTGCTCTGCAATGCCCACATCCAGCGCGCGGTCCGGCATACGCTCCATCATATACTTGAGCGAGCAGCCCGAAGGCATAGCTGGGGTGATACCCATAATTTTGGGGTTTTGCTCTGCAAGTTCTATTATGGTATGCCCAAACACATCCTGATATTTAGGAGGCTGTGGGGCATCAAAAGTCTTGGTAATAATCTTGCCTGTTACTTTATCAAAAGTGCCGGGGGCGTGCCATAAGGTCTGGTCTTTTTCTGCCAGCTCATAGCCTTTACCTTTAACCGTTTTGATGTGGAGCAGTTTAGGTCCTGGTAGGTCTGCGATATCTTTTATCTGGTCTGCCAGTTTGGTCACATTATGGCCATCCACGGGTCCAAAGTAGCGGAATCCAAGTGATTCAAAAAGATTGCTGGATTTTGAAATCACGCCTTTAAGGCTAGCTTCAATCTTAGAGGCCATGCTCCGCTGAAATTCCGGTGCAGGCAGTTTGCCCAGCAAGTGCCAGAAGTCGTCTCTTAGCTTATTGTAGGTCTTAGAAGTGGTGATATCGGTCAGATATTCTTTCAGTGCCCCTACATTGGCATCAATACTCATGTTGTTGTCGTTGAGTATCACCAGAATATTTGCATTGGCTACACCGGCATGGTTAAGGGCTTCAAAGGGTAGACCGGCAGTCATGGCGCCATCGCCTATCACCGCCACATGTCTTCTATCGTGTTCACCTTTAATCTTGGAGGCTATGGCCATACCCAAAGCTGCCGATATTGAAGTAGAAGAGTGCCCTACACCAAATGCATCATACGGACTTTCTTTGATATTGGGGAAGCCACTAATGCCATTGAGTTTCCTGTTGGTATGAAAAATTTTTCGTCTTCCGGTCAGAATCTTATGCCCATAAGCCTGATGCCCTACATCCCACACAATTTTATCATAAGGAGTATTAAGAATATAATGCAAGGCCACAGTCAATTCTACTACACCAAGGCTCGCTCCGAAATGCCCTCCGTTCACACTCACACAGTCGATGATGAATTGCCTTAATTCATTGCAAACTTGTTGCAACTGAATCTTCTCTAACTTTTGTAAATCAGAGGGGAATTCAATAGTGCTTAAAAGTGGGCCTGCTTTAATTTCTTCCATTTAAGACGACGTTTGAATCAGCAAAAATACTAAAATAAAGAAATGAGACGTTGAGTTTTGAAAATATTATAGCTTTCTTAGAAGTGAGCGCGGGTAAATTTTATAGGCCTTCGGTATTTATGCAAATTCCCAGCCGGGGCTCTAAGAAAGCTTGGCCTCGGCAACTCGATTGTATCCTTAACACGAAGTCTACAGTGGCGTCGAAGCAGCTGAGCAATATAGCAGCTATGATGCTTCTCTGCACCGGCTTCTGGACTATGCTCATTTTCTGAGGTATTGATGTGCCGGTGTAGGCTTAAACCCAGATTACGTATTAGGAATTTAAAAGAAAATTATTATGGCAAATAATCCACAAAATAGTGAAAAAAGCATAATAAATTATGGTTTTTGAGCTATTGAAGTGGATTAGAAGCAAGAATAATTTTATATAAAGAGTCTTTTGCGTAATCTGGGTTAAAGCTGCTATCACTCCCGCAGAAAGGGGATACTAGAAATAGAGCAAAGGCCATCTGCAGGTAACCTGTCAGACAGCCTTTGGTTGATTATTAAAGATTGGAACTATTATTTTGCTATTACATACGCTCCGGCACCGCTATGCCCAGCAGCCCCATGGCATGCTTAATGGTAGTAGCGGTATGAGCCGCAAGGGTTTGGCGCAGTAGTTTTTTCTCCTCACTTTCAGCCCTGGCAATGCTGCATTGCTCAAAGAAAGTATTGAACAGCTGAGCCAGCTTAAAGCTGTAGTTACACAGCGCGGACGGGTTATACTCTGCCGCCGCCTGCAACAGCACTGAGCGATATTGCTCCAGTGTCAGCAAGAGTTGGCGCTCGGCAGGCAGCAATGCCTCCTGAGCCTGTAGTGCTTGAGGCACATAATTGGTTTTGGCCAGCAGAGAGCAAATACGCGCATGTGCATATTGTATAAATGTGGCTGTGAACCCATGGAGGTCTATAGACTCTTTAGGGTCAAATATCATTTTCTTCTTAGGGTCTACTCTCAAAAGATAGAACTTAAGCGCACCTACACCTATAATATGGTACAAGTTTTGTAATTCTTCTGCTGTAAAACCTTCCGTTTTACCCGCCGCCTCTGTCTGCTCCTGAGCCAGTGTTATCATCTCTGCCACCAAATCATCGGCATCTACGACGGTACCCTCTCTACTTTTCATCTTGCCCGTAGGCAGTTCCACCATACCATAGCTCAGATGATAAATACCATCGGCACCCGGCAATCCTAATTTTTGGCATATGAGCTTCAGCACCTTGAAGTGATAGTTCTGCTCATCGCCCACTACATAAATGCTTTCATCAAGCTGATATTCCTTCTGCTTTTCTACTGCAAGTCCTATGTCCTGAGTGATATAAACAGAGGTACCATCTTTTCTTCTTACCAATTTTTCGTCTAGTCCCTCACCGCTGAGGTCTATCCATACACTGTTATCTGGTTTTTGATAGAAAACACCCTGTTGCAATCCTTGTTCTACCAGATCTTTGCCTAAGAGGTAAGTATTGCTCTCGTAATAAGTTTTGTCAAATGTACTGCCAATAGCCTTGTAGGTAGCGTCAAAACCTTCATACACCCATGCATTCATGGTTTTCCAAAGCGATATTACTTCGGGCTTGCCCGCTTCCCAGTCCACCAGCATTTGCTGTGTGGCTTTCATGATAGGGGCTTCTTTTTCTGCCTCATCTTTAGACATACCCTCTGCTACCAAGGCGGCTACTTCCTCCTTATAGGCATCGTTAAATTTCACATAATAGTCTCCTACAAAGTGGTCGCCCTTGGTTTGCGTACTGGCCGGGGTAGCACCATTGCCAAACATTTGCCAGGCAATCATACTTTTACAAATATGCACTCCTCTGTCATTTACCACGCAGGTTTTTATCACCTTGTTGCCCACTTCTTGCAGGATATTGGCCACAGCCACGCCCAAAAAGTTATTTCTAAGGTGTCCCAAGTGCAAGGGTTTATTAGTGTTTGGCGAGGAATATTCTACCATAATGCGCTTGCTTTGGGCTGCTGTTGGCATTTCGGTAGAAAGCTCATTGAGATATTGAGCCAGAAAGGCATCAGCAATGCTGATATTCAAGAAGCCGGCGATGGTCTCATGCGCTGTATATTCATCATATTGACTCACCAGATACTCACCAATGCTGCGACCTAACTCTACTGGGTTTTTTCGGAGGGATTTTACAAAGGGAAATAATACAATGGTATAGTCTCCTTTAAATTCAGGTTTCGTTTCGTTTACCAAAATTTCTGCTTCTGTAACTCCCGCTTCAGGGTACAAAGCCTGAAAGGCAGCAGCAGCATGAACCTTGAGTAGCGCAGCAATTGATTTCATAATGTTAACTGTGATTTTAAGCGCACAAAGGTACGCAAATTAGCAGGCTATTGAAAGGCATTTGCTGAGATTTGTGTTAAGGGGCAGCAGAGAGCGCCCGTTTAAGGGTAGGCATAGGTGGCGAGGCGTCTTAAGCTGTATTCTTTTCAGTGACTTATCCTTTGGGATGCCGGTAATCTATTGGGCTGATAACGGCTTTATGCAGAAGAGAAAAAATAAGCTGCCCGTAGACGGACAGCTTATTTAATTATGATTTTGGGTATATGAAGTTGATTAAAGAGCTGCTTGGTAGCGCTTGCTTACTTCTTCCCAGTTGATTACATTCCAGATAGCAGAAAGATAATCAGGGCGTTTGTTTTGGTATTTCAGGTAGTAAGCGTGTTCCCAAACATCGATACCCAAAATAGGAGTACCTTTTACCTCAGCAATATCCATAAGCGGATTGTCTTGGTTTGGCGTAGAACATACCTCAAGTTTGCCATCTTTTACGATAAGCCATGCCCAGCCACTTCCAAAACGAGTAGCACCGGCAGCACTTAATTTTTCTTTCAGTGCATCCATACCGCCAAAAGCTTCGTTGATGGCAGCTGCCAATTGCTCAGACGGTTGAGCGCCATTATTGCCCAGGATTTGCCAAAACAGGCTGTGGTTATAATGACCACCACCATTGTTACGAACTGCAGCAGGATATTTAGAAATATTTGCCATTAAATCTTCCAAAGAAAGATCAGCAGCGTCTGTACCTTCAATTGCTTTGTTCAGATTGTCCACATATGCTTTGTGGTGACGATCATGGTGAATCTCCATGGTTAATGCGTCGATATGAGGTTCTAAAGCATCAAATGCATAAGGTAATGCAGGAAGCGTGTGTGCCATAATTGTATAATTTTTTATTAAATGTTGTTGTGTTTTTTGTACAAAGCAAATATAGCCAAAATCAGCTCAATTGCAGCGCATGAAACTAAAATTCACGGTTTTTTAACCCTAATAGTATGGATGGCTGGCAGGACATCCTACATCCGGAGAAGGCGCATATAGCATAAGAGACCGCCTGCGCAGTCTCTTATAATCTTTTGAATGATTTTGCCGCAATACTATGGCTTACTTGCCGGCATATTTTCTCTTGCGCAAGAAGGGATAAATAAGTCCGAGCAATGCTACTAGGGCCACCGGCACACCAATAGACAATATCTGCCACTTATTTTTCTCTTCTTTTGCTCGCTTAGGGTCCAGAATCCTGTCTTGATAGGTTTTGGTGCGGGCCTCAAGCAGATTGTCATCATCTACAAGATAGGTCAGTGCATTTTGAAAAAATGAAGCGTTGTCGAAGCGAAAAGCCTGCTCGAAACGATACTGCCCCATATCTGCCGGGCCGTCGCTGAGCACTTCATTAAGCAGTATGTCGGCATCACTGATTACTATGAGCTTGCCGTTTTCATTGCCGGCGTTTTTAACTATAAGATTATTGGCCTCGATAAAGGCCTTTAATTCATCAGACTGATGCTGGGCAAATGGAGATATAAACTTACCCTCCAGCAAGGCTGCTACGGTCAGATTGCGTTTGTTGTAGGCTGCAAAATTGGTCTCTTCCATGATAGATTGATTGTACATGACAACCGCGGGTAAGCCTACAGTTCGGGAATAGGTAGAAGACTGCAGCAGAGCTGTTTTCTTCACCTTTTCATCATTGTTTTTATTAAAATCTATACTGCTGGGGAAGCGTGCCAAAACGCCTTGCAGGTTTTTGACCATAGGTACTTTCTCATTGCCTTCCAATACAGGGTAGTAGGGCCATGAGAATTTTTGCGGTTGCGCTTCACCTTTAATAGCTACAGGAATGCCGGCATTAAGACTGGCATCGAGCACCAAATCATTATTAATACGCAGCCCGTAAGGGAAGAGTAAGGAATTGATATTGGTTTCGTTTTTGAGGGCAGAGAATGTGGGGCTGGTCTGGAAACTATCTATAGAAGCTAGAGTGGCATCTATGGCCATCAATACTCTGCCTCCATTCATTATATATTGGTCTATCTTAAACAGGTCCACGTCTGAGAATGGTATAGTGGGCTGTACGATTATAATAGCTTTGTAGCGATTCGGTATTTGCACCACAGACTGCAGGTTGAGCGTGTCCATGCCATAGCGTGCAGCTCCTGCTGCCTTTATCATGCCCAGAATATGAGGTGGGGTAGCTTCTCCATTCCCCAAAACATAGGCGACCATATCTTCCTGATCCTTAGCAAGCTGGCGAATGGCATTGCCCAGATTATATTCCAGCATCATTTCTGAGCGGAGCAAAATTTGTTTGTTGAGCACCAAGCTATTGCTTTCTTGCAGCAGCACCGGCATTTGGCGCGGCTCTCCTTGCTCGGGGATGAAGGTTATCAAAGCCCATGGGAATACCATACGCTGTTGCATGCCGCCCTCATCATTAACAGTAACCGGGAAGCCATTCATTCTGAACTGCTGTAAAGTACTGATAGCATCATCGTTATTGGTAGGATCCACAAAACGGTAGTTTACCTTGCCTTTGCTATGGTTGTTAAATGTTTTGAGCAATTCTTCAGTACCATTGGCCAGATTTTTGAAGGCTGCAGGTAGCTTGTCTCCTTTAAGGTAAACCGTTACACTCACATTACCCTTGAGGTTTTGGAGCATTTGGGTAGTGGCAGAGGTGGTGCTGTATCTTTTATCTGCAGTGAGGTCTAGCTGAGTAAACCATTTGCTTGCAATAATATTAATAACAATAAGCACTGCTACCAGTGCCAAGAATCTATACAATAAAGCCTTTTGCTTTTTGGAGTTGTTTGTCATAACCTTTTTCAAAAAGGAGATAAGAATGCGCTATACTATTGCCGGAATGGCCTAATAAATGGTGTTGTGAGATACCTATTAAAAGGTAATGCACTATTCCACACCTCTTTTTTTGAGCTCGTCGCGCAACTGAATGGCAAGGTCATAGTCTTCGGCATCCAGGGCTTTCTCCATCATATTTTTTAATTCCGGTACTGTATAATGTGCGAGCGTGGACACAGGGCCTTTTTTAGATTCAGGTGTCGGTTCTTTTCTTGCCGGCTCTGATGAAACTTTGGGCACCAGGCCGGAGCCCTCGCTGAGGCCTACCGC
>DATGQB010000153.1:0-5918 GCA_035304405.1 Edaphocola sp. | reverse complement strand
AAAGACAACCTTTACACCTTAAGTAGTGCCCGAGACTGGATTCGAACCAGCACGTCCTTGCGAACGCTGCGACCTGAACACAGTGCGTCTACCAATTTCGCCACTCGGGCCCCTGTAAGGGAATGCAAAGGTAAGTAATCTTATTTTTTCTAAAAAATAGATTTTGTGGATTTTGAAAAAATTTTGTTTCCCCCGGTCCGGGTACTTTCGGTTACACAGCAATTGCTCTGTTTCGGTAAATCTTAATGCACTATTCACAAATAATGCATTAGTTTTGATTGAAACTTAGCATCAATGATGGAGATTAGTGCTCAAAGCCCGGAACGAAAGATACATGCGCTCATCAATCAGATGGAAACAGTGATTCGTGGCAAGCGTAAGCAGATAGAGTGGGTAATTACCTGTTTGATTGCCCGAGGGCATATTTTGTTAGAAGATAATCCGGGTACAGGTAAGACTATTTTGGCGAGAACCTTGGCTCAATCAATCAGCGGTACTGCTGCGGGTGGTATGCAGTTTAAAAGGGTTCAGTTCACACCAGATTTATTGCCTATGGATCTGATTGGCGCTTTTATCTTTGATGAAGAGCGCAAAGACTTTGTATTTAAAAAAGGGCCACTGTTCTGTAATATTTTGCTGGCCGATGAGATTAATAGAGCCTCACCCAAAGTGCAGTCTGCCCTACTGGAAAGCATGGCCGAGGGGCAAATAACAGTAGGCGATGAAACTATCAAACTGAACAAGTTATTTTTCACCATTGCCACCCAAAACCCTATTGAGCAAGAAGGCACTTATCCTTTGCCCACTGCGCAGCTTGATCGTTTTTTTATGAAGCTGAATTTTGGCTACGTGGACGAGGCTACCGAGCTTGATATCTACACCAATTATCTGCAAATAGACCGCAACCTGAAGGGGCTGGAGCAACTACTCGACATGAATGATATTTTGGAGCTCCAGGCCATGGCTGATCAGGTGTATCTGCATTCCGAGTTGGTGAAAGCTGTGTCCAATATTGTACGAGCCACCCGTGAGCATCCCGACATCGTGTTGGGCGCCTCCACGCGTGCGGGTATTTCGTTTATTAAATGTCTGAAAGCGTTTGCACTAGTGCAGGAGAGAGACTTTGTCATAGAGGATGATGTGCAAGCACTGGCTCATGCAGTGCTGGCGCACAGGCTTATCTATACCAATCGCGCTGCTGCAGGGACCACCCTGGCAGATATCGTAGCTAAAGAAATGCATAGGCTTAACGCAATAAAGCTTCGCTAATCATGAAAATAATGGGCCGCCATATCAAAGCTTGGTTGCTGCTCTGTCTGCTAATGGTGCTCGCTGCCCAGTGCTTGGTCGTGCCGAGCCATGCCGAGCCCAATCCTGCTCAACGGGCAGAAATAAGAGCCAAACGCATTGGCGTACCGGTGGACAATGAAGAGGGCCTGGCGGCATCGCGTGCTTTTTTGCGCATAGATAGTACTTACTATGTGGGCTGGATGTATCAGGGCTTATACCTTGAGGCCAGAGCGGCCGACCTCCCGGGCTACAAGAAGGCAATACCGGCCCTGGAGCGGGCGCTGGATTTGCTGGAGAAAGATTATGCCTCAGTGCTTAGCATTAAAACCAAGGATGCTCAGGAATATTATCGCATCAGGCCGGTGCATGAAGATTATAGTGCCATAGCAGAGGGCTTGTTTAATGCATACCAATATACCGACCGGCAGGAAGCGGCATATCAGCTGCTGCGCAGGGTGCTGCGCTGGGATATGCAAAAGCACTGGGTATTGCAGCCCTATAATATGCTGGCCTGGCTCACTCACCGTAATCGATTCTATACCAAAGCGCAATTTAGTTTTCTAGGTAATAGTATTGCCGAAAATGAAGCAAAAGCCAATGCTTATCTGGACAGCGGACTCGTGTTTGCCGAGAGGATGAAACCATATAACCAAGGTCTCTTTTCTGAGTATTTGCAAGACTATGAACGCTTATCTGTTTATCATTATAAATGCATATTGCATGCCTATAATTTTGAGATTGACTCGGCGGCAAAGTATTTCAGCCTGATGGAGGAGACGGTGATGTTTCCCTACAATAATCATGGCACTTTTCTTGCTATCCAGGCTAGGTTTAGAGAGGCGCTTGAAGAATATGATATTGCCGCTATGTGGGATATGGGCGACAAGCGCTTGCTGGAGTGGGCTTACTATGCTTCCATAATCAAAATATATAGCGGACAGCCATTGTCTGCAGCTATAGGTCTTCGCGATTTGACACAAGCAGTAGGCTCTACGCCGGGTTTTGGCTGGTATAATATTGCACTGGCGCGTGCCTGCGCCTATCAGGGTAATATGGAAGAAACGCAAAGGTATATAGATAGAGCTGCCGGATTCCGAGAGCTGCATATTGGTACTACGTTGGGGCAAACGCATTATGAATTCGCTCTTAATTTGTTGCGGCTTCAAGCTGTGGACAAGGCCATTGCCCAAATGAAATTCGAAAATAAGTCCTGGTACTGGAAGCCTTCCTGCTGGTGGCAGCTCATCAAGCTCAAGTTCAAAAGGCTGAGCCAGAAATATCTTCTTACCAATCAGTTCGCACAAAATCCGGAACGGGAGCAGGTGATATACAAGATTTTTTCTACCGAAAGTGTGGTGAGCTGGGATGAAATATGGTATTTAATCAGGGATTTTAGCAGCAATTTTTTCTATAAAAAGTTTGAACAGGAGCTTAAGCAGGATGGCCGCGAACAAGTATATAAATACTATCAGCTCTTTTTGGCAAAACTCGATATAGGCAGGGGTAATTACAGAGCTGCCTCGCAGCGCCTCCAAACTATGCTTCAGTTTAGGGAAGATATTGATGCTGCCTACGAGCGTTTATTCCTGGCACGGGTGTATGAAGCGCTGGCGATATGTGCTCACGCAATGGATGACGAGCAGGCATTCGGCCTATACGCAGCTCAGATGTATGCTTTGTACCCGCAATTACTGCCTTATGCCGATTTTGCCCCTCAAATGCGCTTGTTTTATGTAGGAGAAAACAAAGAGATAGATAAGCATCTTAGAAATTTTGATATTGACTGGGTGGCCAATAGCAGGTATGCCCCTAAAGTAATAATCCACTACCTTTCCGGACAAGATGCTCTAGAATACTCGGTAGTGGATTATAAAGAAAATGTGATTGTGCCTAAAACTACTATCCTCATTCATGACCCGGAGGAGGCTGCAAAGACGCTTGCATACGGGTTATTTAACATCGTATCGCTCGATACGCAACCCAATGTTGACAAGGCCAACTAAAGGGTTTTTGCGCATTATCTGCTCCAGCTTTACTACATAGCGTCCCGGCCGGTCAAAGGCTTCAAAATCTTCGGGAGCCAGCTGGATTTTATATTCATATATCCCGCCCATTTTATTGCCCAGTCTGGAGCCATCATGAGCTATTAGGGCAGTCTCCAGTCTTTTACCGGCAGTAAAGGTGCTGTCACCGGGCTTCTGCATATGGGGCCTTACCCATATGTTAGAAAACTCATAGCCGGCATCATATCTAAAGATGAGGAACACTCTGTATTGTGCAGCAGTATCGCTAATATCAAATGTAAACTGCGGTTGGAAGGCATAATCCCATGCCGCAGCGGGTATAGCCACCTGTTTTTGGTAGGCTGTGGGTGCCGGTGCCGAGCACGATGCTGTGGCAAGGGTTAGCAGTCCTACACAAAATAATTTTATGGGTCTGGATATGGAAAATAGCATGGATTCTGTTCTTTATTAGACCTTTAAACGATGTTTAAAACCTGCTCTTTGGCTTTTTCTAATTCATCTTTCATTTGTACCACTATCTGTTGCATAGCAGCATCATTGGCTTTTGAGCCCAAAGTGTTGATTTCTCTGCCTATCTCCTGCAATACAAATCCTAGCTTTTTGCCCACACCTTCTTCAGTGGCTTCTGCCACCAGTTTGTTGAAGTAGGCGCAGTGTTGGCGTAGGCGTTGCTTTTCTTCCGATACGTCAATTTTTTCTATGTAGTAGATGAGTTCTTGCTCCAAACGGTTATTATCCCAGTTTTCATTACCTACCCATTCTTCCAGCAAATTGGTCAGGCGCTCTTTGATGCGCACTATTCTTTGAGGTTCGTGCACTTCTACTTGAGTTAGCAAGCCTTCAATGTTGGCTATGCGGTTGAGCAAATCTTTTTCTATGGGAGCGCCTTCTGCCCGTCTATGTTGATTCAGTAGGTCTATTGCTTGCTGTAGTAGTTGTTGAATCAATGCCCAGTCGGTATCATCAATGCTATCTGCTTCAGGTGCTACCACCTCGGGCAGTCGCATGAGCGTGGGTAGTATTTGCTCTTCCGGCAAACCCAACTGCTGGCTTATGGCTTTGATGGAATGGTAATAGCTTTCTGCCAATGATGTATTGATTTTCATTGGTTTGGCAGCGCCATCCTGCTTGATGATGATATTCACATCTACGGAACCACGCTTGAGCCCTTTGGATAAGATTTTGCGAATGTCAGCCTCGTATGGTTTTACCAGAGGATTTATTTTATTGGTGATTTCAAACTGCTTACCGTTGAGCGATTTCAGTTCGATGATGATTTCTTTATTACTGTTCTGACTTTCGGCCTTACCAAAGCCCGTCATGGAATATATCATAGATTTATGCTAATTAGATAACAAAAGTACAATAAATAGCTTATTTTTCTCCGCACTCTGCTCTCCGGCTAGCTATATTCTCACAGCAAGAGATATCTTTTTCGTTTTTGCTTTCACAAATTATTAGAATATTGCCTTTCCTTAATCTACTAACTTTGTGCAAATAAACAATAACAATTAATTATGAAGGCGAAAATAACACATTTGATAAGCCTGGCAGCTTTAGGACTACTTACTGCCTGTGGCGATGGCAATGTTGACAATAATACGCAAACGGCTCAGACCGAAGCCGAGGCACCCCAAAAAGCTATCAAACTGGTAGATTTTGAAGCCTCACCCGATTTTCCCGATGCCCGCTTGGCCATCAAGGATATCAAAACTGAAATGGTAAATAAAGATTCAGTAAAAATTACCATTCATTATGCTGTGGATAATTATGAGCTGAAAAAGCAAACCAGCGCTCCTGCGGCTGGTGCCTGCAACAATTCTAAAGATGGTCAGCACATCCATTTTATACTGGATAATGCCCCTTATGTGGCATTGTATCAGCCGGAACATAGTTTTGTAGTGCCTGTCAATACTTCGCATTACGTAATGTCTTTTCTATCGAGATCTTTTCATGAATCATTAAAGAATCCGGAAGCCGGAGTATTGCTCAAATTTTCTGTAGATAGCAAAGGCGTGCTCAAGCAAGATGAGCTACCAAATACACCAATGCTGTTCTATAGCCGTCCAAAAGGTGATTATGTAGGCGATGATACCAAAAATGTTCTGCTCGACTATTATTTATATAATGCTTCTCTGGCAGCTAGTGGTACCAAAGTGCGTGCTACTATAAATGGCAATGAGTTTATGCTGGACGAATGGAAGCCTCTATTTATCCAAAACGCCCCTATGGGAGCTATGAAGGTTAAATTAGAGCTGATTGATCAGGATGGTAATGTGCTCTCTGGTGATAACACCAGCATTGAGCGCGAAGTGCAGTTGGCTGGCAGTGAGCCGGTGCGCTAGTATTTTTTGTTCATTTGTTCATACGAAATGATACAAAGCGGCGCCTATGTGCAGGCGCCGCTTTGTCGTATTATGTTTTCTTAAGGCATTGTTTTGAGCCTCGCTCGATGGCTTACTTTTGTTTAACCCAGATTACGCATTAGACTCTTTATATAAAATTATTCTTGCTTCTAATCCACTTCAATAGCTCAAAAACCATAATTTATTATGCTTTTTTCACTATTTTGTGGATTATTTGCCATAATAATTTTCTTTTAAA
>DATGQB010000152.1:0-7289 GCA_035304405.1 Edaphocola sp. | reverse complement strand
CGCAGGCACTCTCCTCACTGCTGAGCATCAAATCCAAGCGGTTAAAGAGCATGAGCGGCTTATTCAGTGCAAAGCAGAACCCTTTTGCAGCACCCAGGCCTACCCGAAGTCCTGTATAGCTGCCCGGCCCGGCATCTACTGCTATAGCATCAATCTTTTCCCAGTTGTATTTTGTCTTCTCAAAAATATCTTCGATGAGATGATGCAATACTTTCGCCTGCTCATTAGGGATAGAATGTATCAATTCCATCACCGGCCCCATTTCATTCGCTATAGCCACCTGTGTGTGAGCCGATGCCGTATCCAGATAAAGAATGCTTGCCATAAAACAGATTACATGGCAAATATAGCTCAATAGAATCGCATTCGGCGTAAAAAAAGCGCCCTAACAAACAAGAGTTCGCTAGGGCGCTGATTAATGAAGGTTTAAAAAATCCTAAACTTTTGTATGACTAAGTTATTTAACTACAGTCCCAGTGATTTTCAATTCTATGGGAGTCTTACTGGCATTAGACTTAATAAAGACCGTTCTGTCAATAGGTCCCACGCGTCCCTGAGTCTGATACTTAACCGTAATCTTACCGGTTTTGCCCGGCAGAACGGGTGCTTTTGGCCAATCGGGAGTAGTACAGCCACAAGTAGAAGTGGCCTCTTGAATAAGGATAGGTTGGTTACCTACGTTTGTAAACTCGAAAGAATAAACCGCATCCGTTCCTTCTTTCACCGTCCCAAAATCGTGAGTGTTATTTGCATCTTTGAATTTGAATGCGGGTCCGCTTTGCTGAGCGAACGCAAACAAAGAACAAAAGATTAAAATAACTGAGAATAACTTTTTCATACTAAATTATCGTCTATTTACATCGTTATTAATTAACATAAACTTCAATACTTTTTAACGTAGGTGGCGGTTTCTGTACTATTCCGAGTCATCCATTTAGTTTGACTTAACTGCGGAGTTGTTTTGAGGTACAGAAGAAGTAGGTTTTGCTACTACGTTACCAGTAATTCTCAATACTTTATTTCCTACATCAGTAATTACAGTAACTTGTCTGTTGATAGGTCCAACGGAAGTACGGTAATTTACAGTAACTTGACCTTTTTTGCCGGGAGCTACAGGCTCTTTAGACCAAGCCGGACTTGTACATCCACAAGTTGTTTGTACGTTCTGAATGGTAATTGGTTTTTTCCCTGTATTTACAAATTCAAATACATGTTCAGCTTTGTCACCCTCTTTAAGAGTACCAAAATCGTGCACCTCAGATTTAAACTTAATTACATCTGCCGGATTGCTTGAAGTCTCAGTTTGGGTTTGTTTCTTTAAAGTTTTTCTATTATTTTGGGCAAATACGCATGTACCCATCAATAATAATACAGATAATGTGAAGATTTGTTTTTTCATTTCTTTTATTATTTTTTAATTTGATTATTTAGATACCAAAAAAAACCAAAAGTTTAAAGAAACAATAGAATAATAATTCAAAGGTAGAACACTATTTTATTTTTATCCTTAACTTTTGGGTTAATCGGGCGTTAATGTTTTTCGGCTTGCTGCATTTGGGGCCTAAATTCGCGGACAGTCATACTTTTTAGAACCTGCACAGCTAGTTACGGTCACACATACCGCCGCTGTAACGAATACTAATGCTATTACGGTGAGCAATTTTTTCATGTTGGATTGATTATAACTTCAGAATGATTTATCTTACGAAGATACGGATTCTTCTAATAAAATATCAGAATTTTTTTTGCTTTCTTTACTACGGTTTATAGTGCCTGCACATACATAACGGGCATATATTGATATCGTATTTGTATAATGGCAGGCAAAATACGCGGAAAAGCTTCATTGAGTATAGCAAGCGTTCCGGCTATTTGATTACTCTCCGGTACTGCTCATGTTACCACTGGCATTAGCGGTGCTTCTAAAGAGCATGATGTCTTTATCAAATAAATAAATACCACTCTTGTCATCACCCACCAGCTCTAGCTTATCATTGAGTGTTCTTGCCAAAGCTTCTTCTTCCAGCTGCTCCGTTACATACCATTGCATGAAATTATGAGTAGAAAAATCTCTCTCCTGAAGGCAAAGGCCTACTACTTCATTAATACTTTCAGAAACAGCGATTTCATGTTTCAAAAACTCTTCAAACACTCTTTGCAGAGACTGGAAGGTAATATTGGGTTGCGGCAAAGCAGGTACAATGGCAAAGCCTCCGCGCTCATTAATATATCTGATAAGCTTAAGCATGTGCATACGCTCTTCGTCGCTTTGCTGGTAAAAGAAATTAGTCACACCATCCAGCCCGGGTTGAATTTCCGCCCAACTGGCCATGGCCAAATAAGCTTGGGAGGATGCCGCTTCCATGGCTACTTGCTTATTTAATGCGTCTTGGATTACTTTTGATAACATATGGTATTGTTGTATTGATTTGAGATATTCAAAGTTAGATAAAATTTACTAAAGGCCTCTGACAGGCATGGCCCTAGGTGCTATGTGGCAGTCTGGAATTGGGCACACCTGCCACCCCAAAGTCAATGCTTTAGCGGAACAAGCTATCAATTTCGCTTTTAAAATTGTCATGGATAACCCTTCTTTTCATGCTCAATTTAGGTGTTAACTCACCCATATCCATCGAAAACTCTCTATCCAGCAATTTAAATCGCTTAATGGTCTCAATGGGCGCAAGATGTTTGTTGGCCTCTGAAATAATCTTTTTAAAATGCTGTAACACCTCAGGATGCTCTATCGCATTGGCCAGACCCTCGTACTTCAATCCATTCAATAGCATCCATTTTTCGAGGTTGACAAAGTTGGGCACAATAAGCGCACCCACATATTTCTGATAGGCACCAACCACTATTGCCTGTTCTATATACCGACTCTCTTTCAATTTATTTTCAATTGGTTGAGGCGCAATATATTTACCCCCACTATTCTTGAATAGTTCCTTTTTGCGATCGGTAATTTTATAAAAACGGCCTTCTACCACAGTGCCAATATCACCGGTATGAAACCAACCATCTACTATTACCGAGGCGGTCTCCTCAGGATTTTTATAATATCCTTGCATAATATTATCGCCTCTACAAATAATCTCACCGTCCTCAGCGAGTTGCACTTCAATATTCTTTATCAGAGGACCGATGGTACCAATTCTTCTATCTTCTTTATTGAAGCGATTCACCGCTATAACAGGCGAGGTTTCGGTGAGACCATAGCCCTCCATAATAGGTATTTGCGCCGCTGTAAACAGGCGAGCCAGCTTTGGAGGGCATGCTGCACCACCCACAACAATGGCTTTTACATTACCGCCCAGCGCTTCGCGCCACTTACTAAATATCAGCTTATTGGCCAGTGCTAACTGAGCATTGTACATCGGAGAGTTGCCCTGGTCATTGTATTGGTCTGCCAGCTGAACTGCCCAGGCAAAAAGTTTACGTTTTACGCCGGTAAGCTCACTTCCTGCCGTCATAATTTTCTCGTACACTTTTTCCAGCAGGCGCGGCACGGTTACGAAGAACGAGGGCTTCACTTCTTTAAGATTTTGGGCAATGGTCTCCATACCTTCTGCATAATAGATACTGAAGCCGTCAAAGAGATAAACGTAGGTGATGGTCTTTTCAAATATATGATTCAGTGGCAAAAAGCTAAGACACCTTTTGTCGGTAATGCCAATACCATGCAACACCTCCATAAGATTCTTGACATTGCTGACAATATTCTTATGGCTCAACATTACACCCTTGGGCTTGCCTGTTGTGCCGGAAGTATAGATGATTGTAGCTGTATCATTTTCGTCAATTGCTGCCTTGCGCGCCTCTATTTGAGCCATTGCGGCCTCATCAGGATGCACAAATATCTTACGCCAGTAATTGGTCCCGGCATCGTTGACAAAGCAAAAGATTTCATGCAAACTTGGGATTTGACTTTGAATCTCTTTCAGCTTTCTAAAGGTACGACTATCATGAACAAAGCAATACTTTATCGCTGCCTGATTAAAAATATAAATTATATCCTCTGTGGATGTATTAGGATACAAAGGCACCAGAATGGCTCCTGATTGTTGTGTGGCCATGTCTGTAATCAGCCATTCCGGCCGACTATTGCTAATGATGCCGATTTTATCACAAGCTTCCACGTCTTTATTGGGCTGAATGCCTAATTTAATTAATCCGTTGCTCAGCGCATTTACATCGTTAGCTACCGTTTCCGCACTTAAATCCTTATATGCACCGTTTACTTTTGAAGAAAGTAATACCGTTTTCTGCTTAACTGATGGCAAGGATAAGCAATCAAATAGTCGTGTGTAATTTTCCATAAGTAATAGTAATTAAATACTTAATCTCGGCACCTACGCCCCTATAAGCGTTAAACACAATTTTAATACCGAAAGATAGAAAAAATTCGGAGAATTTTAACTGCGTTCACTAAGCTCTAACCAACGCAGCTCTTTCTCATCCAGCGCTGCCATAATAGCAGCAATTCGATCGCTTATGCGTTGCACCTCCTGATAATCAGCTCCCGCATTGCTCAATGCCAGACTAAGTTCTTCTTTTTCAGCCTCCAGCCTTGGAATTTCTTCATTCAATTGCTCTAGTTCCCGCTTCTCTTTATAAGACAGCTTTGCTTTCGCAGCTGTTGGCTTTACCTCAGGGCTTCCTTCAGTTGATGCCTCAGTCTCCGGAGGCGCCTCCACTTGCTGGGACGATTTTTGCTCCAGCTTTTGCAGCTCACGATATTGGGTATAATTCCCCGGAAAATCCCTGATAACACCATTACCTTCAAACACAAACAAATGGTCCACTATTTTATCCATAAAATAGCGGTCGTGCGAAACGATGATAATACATCCGGGAAAGTCTATCAGAAACTCCTCCAGAATATCCAGAGTAGGTAAGTCTAAATCGTTTGTAGGCTCGTCAAGGATCAAAAAGTTAGGATTTCTGAACAACACCGACAGTAGTTGCAAACGCTTTTTCTCTCCCCCACTGAGTTTGGAAATATAAGTAAACTGCTTCTGTGGCGGAAACAAGAAACGCTCTAGGAACTGCGCAGCAGACACCTTAGTGCCATCGGCCAGCGGGAAAAACTCAGCAATATCTTTCACATATTCGATAACGCGTTTATCTTCCTTAATTTCCAGCCCCTCTTGGGAGAAATCGCCAAAGACTACCGTTTCGCCAACGTTAATCTTGCCCGAATCTGCCTGAATTTTGCCCAGGAGCAGGTTGATAAAGGTAGATTTTCCTGCGCCATTTACGCCCACAACGCCAATGCGTTCTCCCTTTTTGAATGTATAATCAAATCCTTTCAGAATGATTTTATCACCATAGGATTTATACACCTTTTTGAGTTCTATAATCTTGCCGCCAAGGCGGGTCATTTTCACTTGGAGTTCCAGCTGAGCTTCCTGAATGCGCTTTTTTGCTCTCTCCTCCCAATCATAAAAAGCAGCTTCTCTGGCTTTTGACTTTGTGGTACGTGCCTTAGGTTGTTTACGCATCCATTCCAGCTCTTTCCGATAGCGGTTTTTGGCTTTTTCAATACTAGCTTGCTCCTGCTCCTGACGGTTAGACTTTACTTCAAGATACTGCTCATATCCGCCTTTAATGCGGTATAAATTGGTATTGTCCAGCTCTAAGATTTCGGTACAAACATTATCCAAAAAGTAGCGATCATGGGTCACCAAAAGCAAAGTAAGTTTATCCTGAGATAGATAATGTTCCAGCCATTCTATCATACCCACATCAAGATGGTTTGTAGGCTCATCCAGAATGAGCAAGGTGTGGCGGTGCTCAAAATCCATATCTATAAGCACCTTTGCCAGCGCTATACGTTTCTTTTGCCCACCGGAGAGCGTACCCACTTGCTGCTCCAGATGATGGATATTAAGTTTGCCCAATATCTGTTTTACGGTACTATCATAATGCCAGGCATCCAGCTCATCCATACGCTGCATCACTTCAGCAAGCTCATCCGGATATACCTCGGCCCCCTCCTCAGACAGGCGCTCATATTGCTTTATCACCTTCACAATTGGATGATCTAAGCTAAAAACATTTTCAAGTATGGTTTGTGATTCGTCAAGAAATGGGTTTTGGTCAAGTAAGACCACTTTTACATCTTTATGAATCCAGACAGAACCAGAGTCTGGTATCTCCTGACCCACGAGTATACGTAGCAGTGTGGACTTACCCGAGCCATTGAGGGCAACTAAGGCAAGTTTATCCCCTTCGTTGATATGAAAACTTATATTATCAAACAGTGGTTTGTCTGCGTATGTTTTACTTAAATTCTCGACCGATACATAATGCATAGTGGGCAAAGATAAAGCAAAGGCAGAATATCATAATTGCTTAAAATTATCTTAGAATTGAGATATGCTACCATATTCTCTAGCACTACTAAATAAATATCAGTACATTTGATACATCAATAAACAAAAATGTATGTCAGAGATGAAAATAAACCAAGTGGAAACAGGGGTGAAAGGTGCATTTGAA
The DNA here is from genome assembly GCA_035304405.1 of Edaphocola sp. Classification (GTDB taxonomy): domain Bacteria; phylum Bacteroidota; class Bacteroidia; order Chitinophagales; family Chitinophagaceae; genus Edaphocola. The sequence goes on along the minus strand of DATGQB010000152.1, from coordinate 785 downwards.
GCCCTGGAAAACGAAGAAAAAGCCGGTACGGTTACTTACACATGGGCTGGTCAGGATAAAATAATCATCGACCATACCGAAGTAGCTGAGGCCTTTGGCGGACAAGGAGTGGGCAAGGCTCTAGTAATGGCCGCTGTTGACTTTGCCAGAGCCAAAAATATCAAGATTATGCCGCTTTGCCCCTATGCAAAAAGTGTCTTTCAGAAAGATAAAACACTGGAGGATGTATTGTTCTAATTGAACGTAATTACTCATCCATCAAAAAAGGCTGAATGACTGTTGATGCTTCATCACTGCTCATTCAGCTTGTTAATTATAGTATCCAATCATATTTCCCACAAACATACAAGGCTGCAGGTGCGCCACAAGCAATAAATCCCAGTTTAGCTAGTATTTGCCACCAAACCGGTCAGAGCCATTGTCCTATAATTGCCCAAGCAAAGGCCTACCAAACTCTCGGAACCAGCGCAGCATAATACATGCACAAGGGGTGCCGCGAAAACAAAATACATGCCTTTAAAGGAAAATCAAAAAGGAAGTACCAAGACTACTGAAAAAACATTGGAACAAAGCTCCTATATCTGAAAGTCAAACAGCTCATATACCGCGGCCGCTCCAGACGATGACAAGGCAATTAGGCTGTATTATCCCAGATTACGCATTAGGAATTTAAAAGAAAATTATTATGGCAAATAATCCACAAAATAGTGAAAAGAGCATAATAAATTATGGTTTTTGAGCTATTGAAGTGGATTAGAAGCAAGAATAATTTTATATAAAGAGTC
>DATGQB010000151.1:0-6912 GCA_035304405.1 Edaphocola sp. | reverse complement strand
TAGGAATTTAAAAGAAAATTATTATGGCAAATAATCCACAAAATAGTGAAAAAAACATAATAAATTATGGTTTTTGAGCTATTGAAGTGGATTAGAAGCAAGAATAATTTTATATAAAGAGTCTAATGCGTAATCTGGGTTTATTACTACAATCGGCTTCTCTTTTCAGACCTACGTACAATTTCCTATAATGCATTGCGCGCTCTTTACAGAGAGCCGTCTTGGCGGAGATGAAATATGCGGCTTTACACTTATTGCGAACATGCAGATAACATTGTACCGAATCAGTATGCCTCAGGACTTGACTTCTACTTCAAACCATCATGCAAGTATGCATTTGCTTATTTATAAAAACAAAAAAGGGCCTTACCATATGATGCAGCCCCCTATAATCCCTTGCGTACCAAACTATATAGCTATCCTAAAGGAATGGCACGAGATTTCCCTTCGTACAATTGCACCAGTCCCGGTCTCTTACCATGCTCGAAGCTGCCTATCAATGCATCTAATTGCAGAGCTTTGGCACCGCCCATGCAGGCCCAGGATAACACTTGCTCCTCACTGAGCTCATCAAAATGATGCAGTAAGACCTGCACCTCTGCATATACACTCAACTGATGATTGGATGCAAGACTATCGGTACCTAAACAAATATTGATACCCGACTGCACCAGTGTGGGCACCGGAGGTAAGCAGCGTTCAATATAAAGATTGGCGTTGGGGCACAAACAAAAAGAAGCATTCGGGTGCTGCTGCAGCAACAACTCTATATCTGAAGCCTGGGTAAATGTATTATGAACCAATATCAGATGATGATCGTTATCAATTAATGGCAGATAGGCTGGTAAGGAATTCTGCCTCTGAGGCATAAACCAGTCAGCTCTGATTCCTAATCTGCTATAGAGCTGCTCCATAGCACCGGTTTTGCTTTGAAAATATTCATTCTCTGCGGCGCATTCCTGATTGTGAATAGACAATACACTTCCAGGCTGATGGGCATTGATTCTGGCAAACAGGTCGGGTGCTACTGAATAGGGTGCATGTGGCACAATAGACTGCTGCAGTTTAAATCCAAGGTTATGCTCACTGTGCGCTTCAAATTGCTGCCACACCTGCTCTGCATAGCGCATGCGACTTTCGGCGCCGGCCGGCACAAATCCCATTGCCTCTACAAAAGTGTGGATATGCATAGGCAATTGTGGACGAAAACTCAGTGTATCGGTACCATTAGCTATGTCACCAACTGCAATACATCCAGAAGCAGCCAGCTGTTGCATGTTAGCGACAATCAATTCCTGGCGCTGTGCGTCCCTGCTGTTCCTAAAACCTACTACATCACCCAGAAAAGACACCAAGCCCCCACCTTCCGGAATAAGGCCTTTCATATGCGATAACTCCAGATGACAGTGGGCATTTACCATACCTGGGGTAAGTGTACCCGGTATATATTGTACTTTCTCTGGAGGAATTAATGCAGCAGGATGTGCGGCGATAAAAGTACCATCATCTGCAAACTCAAGCACCTTTGGCTCAGATTCAAAAAGCCGACCGTTGTGAATACGGTCGGCAGTAAAATATCTCATAGTCCTTTACAAATTATTTTTGATGCGCTCCAGCTCTTGTTTCAGCATATTAAGCTTCTCCTTTAGGTCTACTTGTTTGCTTACCACTTTTGCCTGAGCTTTAAGTTGCTCTTTAGCACCTTTGATGGTGTATTTATTTTCTTTCACCAAATGGTGTATCAATCTCAGGCGAGCAATATTTTCGGGGTTATAGAGTCTGTCGCCCTTCCTCGTAGTGCGCACTTTGAGTTTAAACTCAGTAGTCCAGAAGCGGATATGAGAGACGTTAACCCTAAACATTTCGGCCACCTCACCAATGGTATAATATCGGTCTTCGAGTTCAAACTCCGGTAACTGATGACTTTCTTTTTTCTTTTCCAGCTCAAAGTCAAAGTCCACTTCCTCTATTTTCACTTTCGGAGCGGGCGGTTCCGGCTCGGGAACAGGCTGTGGTGCTGGCCGGGCCTCCGTTTCAAACTGAAGCCCCATGCTGCCCACATAATCTTGAACGATAAGCTCAGAACGCAGCAGTTGATCCAGCTCATCTGCCATGGCTTGCTGTTGTGGTATCTCTTCAGCTTTCAGGGCTGCTGAATCTGCCGGTGTCACTTCATCTTCTTCCTGCTGATTATCTTCAAAGATAAGTGCAGGACTGATGGTAAAATCTTCAGCATCTTCCTCTTCAGGAATCTCAAAAGTTATGGCAGCAGCCGCAACATGCTGTATAGAATCATATCCGGAGACTTCCAGAGGAGTGTTCGTTTGCACTTCTTCCTGCTGAGTAGCGCTTGTCGGCTCCTCTGATTGGGCTTCGGCTTCAGAGGATGCTGTTGTCACGGACTGTGGGGTACCCTCGGTGATTTGTGAATTATTCACTCCGGTGCCGGGTGTAATATCCATATCCGGACTTAGTGGCGTGCTAGTTTCCGCTTCAGTTGTTTCCGGCTGGTACGCCTGTACGTTTTTATCTACCTCCGCCAGAGGCTGAGAGCCTTCTTCAGAAGAGGGGGCTCCACTATCTGTGCTTTTTTTATCATTAGCGCCCTTCTTTTCTTTGGGAGTTTTCTTCGGTGGGGGCACAAAAAACTCTTCATCGTCAAAGAGTGTGGGCATATGTGTACTCATATTACAAATTTAAGACGAAATTCAGATTATACCTAAGTAAGCAAACACAAATCCGGCAATCCAGGCCAGGGTGTTTGCTTGAGCATCGAAGATTTGGAAATGGGATTTTAGCTGGCGAACTGATGTTCCTGCACAGTGTGATCCTGCACTTGTACTACTCTTTTGGGGTAGGTTCTCAATATATTATAATCATGTGTAGCCATTAAGACAGAAGCTTGGGTCTCGGCGGAAATACTCAGCAGCAAATCCATAATCACCTGAGTGGTTTCCGGGTCTAAGTTTCCGGTTGGCTCATCTGCCAGAATGAGTTCGGGGCTATTGAGCAGGGCTCTGGCTATATCCACACGTTGCTGTTCGCCGCCGCTCATTTCATAAGGCTTCTTATAGCTTTTTGCAGGCAGGCGCACCATGTCTAAAACCTCTTCTATTCGGGCTTTCCGCTTTTGCGCATCCGTCCAACCCGTGGCACGAAGCACAAAATCGAGGTTGTCATACACATTACGGTCTGTAAGTAGTTTAAAATCCTGAAAAACGATACCCATTTTCCTTCTCAAGTACGGAATACGCTTCCAGTTCATTTGTCGTAAGTCGAAACCGGCAACCATGCCCGAACCTTCCATGAGTGGCAGCTCGCCATACAATGTTTTGAGCAAGCTGGATTTACCCGAACCGGTTTTTCCGATAAGGTAAACAAATTCCCCCTTTGCAATATGCAGATTGACATTTTGCAGTACCGGGGTCTTTCCTTGATAGACATTGACGTTTTCTAAACTAACGATGAAATCAGACATGGGCAGTAATTGTGGTGCCTACAAAAGTAAGTAATTGTGCCCAAATGAAGAATAGGATACAACAAACTATGAGGCTTATATCAAGTAGGCAATGAAGATTAGGGAAGCATCATACCGTCCCGCATATGTAAGGTTCTATCAGCCAAATCGGCAAGTTGCTCATTATGAGTAACCACCACCAGTGTCAGGCCGTTTTGTGCTACTAAATCCAGAAAGAGCTTATTAATTTCTTCGGCGGTGGTGGTATCAAGATTGCCGGTGGGTTCATCCGCAAATATTATTTCCGGAGCTTGGGCCACAGCTCTTGCAATGGCCACTCTCTGCTGCTCGCCGCCGGAAAGGGCAGAGGGCTTATGATGAATACGGTGCGATAATCCTACCATGGCCAGAATCTCCTCGGCCTTTTTGGCTGCCTCCGCTCGCTCCATGCCTGCAATCCACATTGGCATACATACATTTTCGAGTGCGGTGAATTCTTGTAGTAAATGATGCGATTGAAACACAAAGCCGATATGCTTATTGCGAAATGCTGCCTGCTTGTTTGCATTAAGCTTATTGATATCTGTTTGGCTGATGACAATGCTGCCTTTGTCAGCCTTGTCGAGCATGCCCAGCAGATGCAGCAAAGTGCTTTTGCCTGCGCCGGAGGGCCCCATAATGGCTACAAACTCCCCTTTTTTTATTTGGAGTGATACGTTTTTTAGCACTTGTAGATTTCCGTACGACTTGTCAATATTCTTAGCTTCGAGTAGTACCATGATTTATTATTTTACCCCAAAAAATGATTTGCAACGCACAAATGCATACAAAATATTTCAAAGAGGCTGTAAATTTAAGAATTAAACAGACGCCGGCACTTCAAAAGATATATGGTGATGATGGAGTGCATAAAATATGCGCGGAACATATCCGCCCTAGGAAAGCAACTACTAATGACAAGTGCACATTATGGCGCTTTTGAGATGGCTGGCTGAAACATAGCGTAGTAAAGCAATCTAAGGTGAATAATATGTAAAAATTTTTCAAAAACATGATTTTATGAGAAGTAAATCTTACATTTGCGAAAATAATAATAAAAAGTAAATTATTTTAATATGTTTTGGACTCTTGAACTGGCATCACATTTAGAAGACGCCCCTTGGCCAGCTACCAAAGATGAGCTTATAGACTATGCTATTCGCTCTGGTGCGCCGCTTGAAGTGATTGAGAATCTGCAAGAACTGGAAGATGAAGGGGAAATGTACGAAGGAGTAGAGGACATATGGCCTGACTATCCTACTCAGGATGACTTCTTCTTTAACGAGGAGGAGTACTAGTATTTGTACAGGATGAAATTTGTAGTAAGAGAGGCTGTGGAGCAAATCCATCGGCCTTTTTTTTTGACTCAGGCTGGCCCCGCTTAACAGACTTTTTTTGAATAAACCCAGATTACGCATAGGGTTTAACCGCCCCTCCGCCTTGCATTGGGACGAGGATACCGTGGAAGCTTGTGTAAATGATTAGGGCTCAGCCCGGCGGTAAGGAACGAAGGGCTGAGTCCTAATCTTATTATAACTCAGACAAATAATATGCCGAGAAGTGACCGAACATCTTATTACTTCTTTGACATAATATTGTGAATGAACATATTGAGGTCCTGATGTTGTTCAAGATTGAGCTGCTTACGGATATTATATCTGTAGTTTTCGATAGTCTTTTTTGATTTAAATGTATAGTCGGCAATTTCGTTGGAATTGAAGCCTAAATAGAGGTAGGCACAAAAGCTAATCTCAAATGGCTTAAGACTAGGATTGATGCCCAATAGTTTGGGGACGAAATCTGGATATACCTCCTGGAAGCGTGTCATAAACTGGGAGTCGTTATTTTTTGCCAGCGCAAGGATTTCGTTAAAGGAATCGTTGAGGCGTGCACTAAGACGCTGCCGCTCCCGCTCAGCTTCCAATATACGTTGTCGCAATTCATTGATTTCCCTTTCCTTACGCTGAATTTCTTCCATTGACTTTACCAAGGCCTCTTCTTTTTCGGACAACTTCATACGCTCCTGCTCTATCTCTGAAGCTTTCTCATCCAAGAGCTGTTCTTTTTGACGTACTTTACGAAATCTTCTGAAAGAAATAACGATAATGACCAACGCAATTAGAATACCTGCCACTATAAGAAAGCGAACCTGGCGTCGGGTAGCCTCCTGCTCTCGCTCAAGAGAAGCAACGATACTGCTAACTGTCTTGTCCAGACCAATTTTTTGAGCGTTGACAATACTGTCGTTGAGTGTAGAATAACGTTTTAAATAGGCAGCTTCTTCCTTAGGTCGGTTAAGCTCCTTATAGAGCTCACTCATCTGCTTATACACAAGCGCCAGATTGGGCAGAATAGCGCCATTTATAAAATATTGTTCTGCTTTTGAATAATAGTCTATTGCTGATTCATAATCATTTTGCAGCCGCGCAAGCGTGCCCTGTGTAGCAAGCGCTATGCCTTGCACCACGGGACTTTTCACAGAATCGGCCACGGCACGTAAAGCATCGGTATAATAGCGTGCCGAATCATAGTATTCTTTCTCTATATGATAATTGCCGAGCTTGCCATAAATCTCAGCCTTTTGGGCCAGGCGCTCTCTCGGTGGCACATCAGGCTCATAGATATTGGGCATATCTACTATGCGCTTAGCCTCCAGATAATAGCAATACAGCACATCCAAATCTTCGAAAGCATATTCTGCATTTTTATACAATAGCATCTTGCTTCGCAGCTGGGCCGGTCCTTGCATCTTTTTTAGGACTATTGATTCTGCTTGGCGGAATAGCTTAGTAGCTAAAGAATAAAGGCCTAAGCCGAAATGGTTTCTAGCTTCGAGGATAAGCAAATTAATCTCCGCACTTCTATTGTTCTGTAAATAGGTTCTGAGCTCTTTAGCTTTTTGTATGTACAGTCCGCTTTTCTCATAATCACCTACATCCGACAATATAACTGCGACTGTATATAAAGCAGTACCCTGGCCCTTGTCGTATGAAATGGTCTCCGACATCTCCAGGGCTGCAAAAGCTACTTTAAGAGCGGCCTGAACATCTCCCACTTCATGATTGAGATAATGTGTATGCAACAGCATACTGTCAATCTCGCGAGTAGATTGCGCTTGCAATGAATAAGGATAAAAAATGTGTGCCCATAAGAGCACCCAAGCTAATAGATGTTGCAATTTTTTCATGCGGGGTAACCTGAACTAAAATATCAATATTTATCACCTAAATCATTCGTATAAAATCAGAGCATCGGGCTTACAATTTCAAGCAAGAACACAAAAGTTTCAGTATTACCAATTAACTATTAGCAACTAATTAGTACTCCACACAATCGAATCAGGGACACAAAATATTGCATTCACCCGATATGTAGCCGGCAAAGGTAAAGACCGGCAGCATTTTATCCAAAAGACG
>DATGQB010000150.1:0-34182 GCA_035304405.1 Edaphocola sp. | reverse complement strand
TTTAAAAGAAAATTATTATGGCAAATAATCCACAAAATAGTGAAAAAAGCATAATAAATTATGGTTTTTGAGCTATTGAAGTGGATTAGAAGCAAGAATAATTTTATATAAAGAGTCTAATGCGTAATCTGGGTTAAATAGGTTATGGCAGTGCCGATGCAGACCCCGTCATCCTGCCCTCCTCGGAGCATGAACAAATTCGCATGCGGGCTATGGCCTTGCACTCCTATGCTCTGGAAAAAAAAGTTCAATACCAATACTTTTTTGTTATAGATATGGCAATTGCCTCCGGCAAATATCGCTTTTTTGTATATGAAAACCCTCGAAGGAAATCATACATCAGGCCTTAGTTACCCGTGGCCGTTGCAATGAGATGGCCCTTAAGGGCAGGAGGTACAACAATGCAGTAGGCGGCGGGTGCAACTCTCTAGGTAGGTATAAAATTGGTGCGAAGTATTACGGCAATTTTGGTCTGGCCTACATGTTACACGGCTTGGATACAAGCAATAGCAATCCCCTTGAGCGTTATGTATTCTTGCATTCGCATGACTGTGTACCTAAGACACCTGTTCACCCCTATCCTTTTTGTCAGAGCGATGGCTGCCCTTAGGTGGCGCCGGCCTTTCGTGAAACCTTAGCCGGATATATTGATACTGCTCACCAGCCCATATTACTCGAGATTTTTGACAATAATTTCTCTGCTCAAATCATTCAATAGCTGCCCCAGAATCCGATTTTCAATCTTATAAATGTAGAATAAATATGGTGCATTGATTAAAAGTTCATCAATGTACATATGGAAAATAGCGGGTTCTTAATATTTTCCCCATAAAGCCTGATACACTTTAGTAAAATGCATCTTCCCAATGCACAATTTCCTTTACCCCACTTCCTTGAATCAGAATAGCAATAGTATCAAAGCGTATTTTTTCGTATTGGGGATGGTCTAGCAGATAAGCTGCTGCCACAAATTTGACATGTTCTTGCTTGCGCTCGTCCACAGCAGACTCAGGATAGCCAAAATCAAAATTGGCCCGGGTTTTCACCTCTGTGAATACTAAAATATCACCATCAAGCGAGACTATATCCACCTCCTTTCGTTCTACGCGATAATTGGTATGCAGTATCTGATGACCTTTGCCCTCAAGATATTGCAATGCCGCAGCCTCTCCCATTCTACCTTTAGACCAGTTAGCCATAACTACTGATTTACACACTTCATTAAGGAAGCATACAATGCCTGAGCACTAACATCCCAGCTAAACTTTTGAGCTTGTATCTCCGCTGCTTTGATGAAGGCAGCACGTCCGTTTTCATCTTTATACATGCGTTCCAATGCAGCGGCTATCGATTCTACATCCCCAGGTTCTACTAGCAAGCCGGCATCTCCTACAACCTCAGGCATGGAAGAAGTGTTAGAAGTAATCACGGGCACACCCGATTTAAGGGCTTCTAATATAGGGATGCCAAAACCTTCAAACAATGAAGGATACACCAATGCATAGGCCGCGGCGGTAATCTTGCTCAGCTCGTCTATATCCTGATATCCCAGCCAGATGACTTCTTCTTTAAAAGGCATCTTCTCTTTGGCTTCCTTTATATCATCTGCCATCCAGGCCATTCTGCCTACAATAACAAGTTTCATTGGGCTACGCTGCCTGCGCTTAAACTTCACAAAAGCTTTCAGCAGATTGATAACGTTTTTTCTAGGATGCAGCGAACCAGTGTATAAAAAATACTGCCTACCCTCTGTATATTTATTCCTAACCGCTAGTTTTTCCTCGTAAGCAATAGGCTTGTAGGCCTCGTGTGCGCCATTGTAAATGACGTCTATTTTATCTTGGGGCACATGATATCGCTCAATAATATCCTTTTTGGTAAATTCAGAAACGGCAACGATACGATTGGCCTTAAGTGCAAACTTGGGCACATATTTGCGGTAATGCCAACGATCTAAACGGCCGATATATTGAGGATAATGCTCAAAGGCAAGGTCATGAATTACCAGGCAGGTAGGCACCTTGGTGCGCAGACTTGAGAAATTGTCGGGCGATAAGAATACGTCGATTTTATACTTTCGTAATGCGTTAGCTACAGACCATTCAAACCAGGCGAGATACAAAAAAGGGTGTCTGGCCTGAGGCCCCAATACAACCGGCTGTACATTCTCCGCAAATACAAACTGATTGTCGAAGGGTCTATCAAAAAAGAAAAAGAATTGATGCTCAGGATGCGCTTTGACCATCCTCTTTAGCGTTTCGTGTATATACCAGCCAATTCCCTCCAGCTTGCCTTTCAACAATAATCTAGTATTAACCGCAATCCTCATGGCACAAAAATAAAAGGATAATTTCTATTGCAGAAATTACCCTTGTAAAAAGTTTAAAAATCTAAATTTAAAAGGACACCATAATAATGCTGGCCAAAGGAATGACGATACCCCCTTTAAGCTGAATGCTTTTTTCGGTCACAGACCATACCGTAGTCTCAACCGTTACTGGACCATCAGCAGTTTGGAATGTGATAATCGTCTTCCCCTTGTATTCGTTTCCTAATCTCACGGCGTATTCCAGTTCCTTTCTTAATTCTTCTGAGCGATCTACAGGAGCAGGTACTATCAAATAATTACCTATCTCCTCCTTTTGAATCATTGTGGCCTTCATTTTATTTTCATTTAATTGCGCAACCATCATGACAAACAATTATTTAGGTGTTACAAAATATGTCTGCGGCCGACGATTGGGTTAACAAAAAAGTAGGCAAAATTACTCAAAGCAATCAAACGAAAAAATTCTTTGATATAAAGATTGCTTGTCCTGTTAACTTCATCGCCAAAATACCACCAACCATTAATTTATCTTTGCCAAATGTAGGATAAAAAGATTAATTTCCTATAATTACAAAACTTATTTGACTATAATTTTTTTCTTTATTTGTTCACACCTTAAATAACTTAACTTTATGCAAATCGATACATAAAATAATTATGCCTTCTCGGTCTTGCTGGGTTTAGCAAAAGAAGATTAAATACTTTTCAATGCTGCTATGGTTTCAGCAGGTATAGCGGCGCCGAACACAGTATTGCCGGCAACTAATACGTCGGCTCCTGCAGCGATAATGTCCGCAGCATTTTCTAATGTGACACCCCCATCTATTTCAATAAGCGCCTTGCTTCCGGTCTGCTCAATCAATTGTCTCAGGGATTGTATTTTCTTGATAGTATGAGGGATAAATTTTTGTCCGCCAAAACCCGGATTTACACTCATCAGACATACCAAATCAAGCTCAGCAATAATATCTTCCAGCAAATGTACCGGTGTATGCGGATTAATAGCTACACCCGCATTCATTCCTTCAGATTTAATCATCTGCACAGTACGATGTAGATGTGTGCTAGCTTCTAAATGTACCGTAAGATTATGCGCTCCTGCTTTTGCAAAGGCAGTAATATATTTTTCGGGCTCCACAATCATCAGATGTACATCCAGTGTTTTTTGAGCCTCTGATGCAATAGCCTGGATAATACCCATGCCAAAGCTAATATTGGGTACAAATCGCCCGTCCATCACGTCCAGATGAAACCAGTCTGCCTGAGATTGGTTTACCATTTGAATATCCTCAGATAAACGTAGAAAATTTGCAGAAAGAATTGAAGGAGCAATTAAAGCCATTGTTCTATAATGTTTTGCAGTTTAATATTTGCAGACAAAGTTAAGCCCATTCCCCACATTCAAAAAGGATATCTAGACTGGCAACCGATATTTAACAAAGTTTGAATATTCAACAGATGTTGAGATAATCTGTGCAAAGCTGTGATAATGTGGAAACTAATGGGGATACCTGTGCAAAAGTCCCTTGCAATGTTTATAACTCACTGAATAAATTGCAGCTACGGCTGACAAATGTGCATTGGTATATAAATTGTGAGAAAAAAACTGTAAAAGGATTTGATGCCGGGGATGGCTAATATGGCGTAACTTCGCTGTCCCACTTTGGTGATATAAATATATTTTTGGAATCATGGACTTGAACGTTACTAAGAATCTTACCTCTGGCCGAAAGAACAGGACTAATGACTTATCACCTGCTATTTATGGCAAAGTACCCCCTCAAGCTAGGGAGATTGAAGAAGCTGTGCTGGGCGCCATCTTGCTCGAAAAAGACAAGCTTTCTGATGTCATGGAAATTTTGCCTAAGCCGGAATGCTTTTATGTAGGTGCGCATCAACGCATCTACGCCGCCATTCAGCGCTTGCAGGATAAGAAAATGGAGATAGACCTGCTCACGGTAATGGAGGAGCTACGCCGTACCGGCGAGCTGGAAGAAATTGGTGGCGCTTATGCCCTTACCAAAATCACACAGTCTGTTATTACATCCGCTCACGTGATTACCCACGCGCGTGTGGTCATGCAGAAGTATATTCAGCGCGAACTCATACGCATCGGAGGGGAAATTGTTTCTGACGCTTTTGAAGACAAATCAGATGTGTTTGAACTGCTTGACAAAGCAGAGCAAGAGCTGTTTGATATTGGCAACAGTTACCTTAAAAAAGATTCTGAGTCCATCAAAGATATATTGGTACGCACTTTGGATGAAATTGAAGAAGCCAGAAAGCAAAAAGATGATCTAACAGGTGTGCCTTCAGGGTTCCCCACTCTTGATGCTATTACCGGTGGCTGGCAGAAAACGGACCTTATCATCCTTGCTGCCCGTCCGGCTGTGGGTAAAACAGCTTTCGCACTCAACCTTGCTGTGAACGCTGCACTTAACCCCGACAAACCAATGGGTGTGGCAGTATTCTCCTTGGAGATGGGCAATACACAGTTGGTAAAAAGGTTGCTCAGCATGGTTACGGAGGTAAAACTCGAAGGCATCAGCCGGGGTAAGATGGAAGACCATGAAATGATACAGCTTACCGAGCGAATGGACAAGCTGGTAAATGCACCTATCTTCCTGGATGACCAGGCCGGACTGAATATATTTGAGCTCCGGGCTAAATGTAGAAGGCTTAAAGTAAAGCACGATATTCAGATGGTAATCATCGATTACTTACAATTGATGAATGCAGGCCCTGAAGCCAAAGCGGGCAACAGGGAGCAAGAAATCTCTAAAATCTCCAGAGAGCTGAAGGGATTGGCAAAGGAGTTGAATATTCCCATCATTGCCCTATCCCAGTTGAGCCGTGCCGTGGAAACCCGGGCCGGAGACAAAGGGAAAATTCCACAATTGAGTGACTTGAGGGAATCCGGAGCCATCGAGCAGGATGCCGATATGGTACTGTTTATTTACAGACCGGAGTATCACGGTATCACCAACGATGAAAATGGAGAAAGTGTAAAAGGAGAAACGCATATCAATATCGCGAAGCACAGAAATGGTAGATTGGATAATGTGCGCCTGCAAGCTAAACTCGAAATTCAGAAATTTGTAGAATTGCCCCAACAAGACAATTGGAACGACTTCAGTTCAGGAGCGCAAGGTTTTGGCCCAATGCCCCCTTCAGCGGACGGTTTTGGAGCCAACTCCGGAATCTACATGCAAGATGGTGCCGGCGCCTCGTTCAAGACACTGGGCTCGAAAATGAACAACTTCACTGATTTTGACGATGATGACGATAGTTTAGGCGGCCCAACGAAGGGCTTTCCACCGCCATCATTCGACGATGGGGATGTACCTTTTTAGCGGTTTGCCGCTGGTATAAAATGGTTTAGCACGGTTTTTGCAATGTATTACCGAAAATGAAACTTTATATGACTCAGTTTAAGCCATTTTTAAACGAAGCCTTCAAAGAAATACACCTTGATGATAAATTACAGCTACGCTACGCTATATCTAATCTGGGTAGATTGCTGAGCTTCAAGGAGTCTTTTGAAGATGGTACTATTGTAAAAGGCAGCATTACCTCAGGTTATAGAATTTGGCGCTACAAGGTAAGAGAGGGAGACAAAATACGGCATAAGCATAAGCTTTTGTATAGACTGGTTGCAGAATATCATTTGCCCAACAGCGACCCGAACAAAAAGCATGTTATACATCTGGACCACAATCTGGCCAATGACAATGTATCTAACCTGCGCTGGGTAGGCGCAGAAGAGAGATTGGAACACCAGAACAAGAGCCCCAAAGTACTCGAAGCACGAGCCAAATGGCTTGAGGAGAACCGTAAAGTTAAAAACGGACGAAAACTCACCGTTAATCAAGTGAAACTCATCAAAAGGATTATCGCTAATCCAGACAATAAAACACGCATTAAAATACTGGCCAAAAGATTTGGGGTGAGCGAAATGCAAATCTATAGAATCAAATCTGGTGAAAACTGGTCCAAGATAGAGGCGGAGTAGTTTTCACCGGTTTTGCGGTGCTAAGTACCCCAGCCCATAAGCTCAGCCCAATCTGCAACTGTTGGGCTTTTTTTATATCCTACATCAAACAATCTTCACAGCAAATTGTTATTCAAATGTTGTTGAGATGTTATACACTTTGATGAGTACACACTACAACAGCCTTAAAACTTTAGCTACTCCATAATATTTCATTCTGAAGGGTGAGGTTTTGCAATTTTAATAAAAAAATAACTTTTAACTGTTTGGTCACTCATATCAAAAGGATAATTATCTACATATCGACCTGAAAACCACAAAACAACCTATCCAATTGTAATAACATTTTCTTTTAACTTTGCACAAACACTATTTATAATAGTGTAATGGTTTGTTTTTACTGCAACATTTTAAATGAATATGAAACTAGGTCTGATAAAGGAAGGAAAGATACCACCAGATACCCGTGTAGCGCTAAGCCCTAAGCAGTGTGTGAATTTATTAGAAAATTTTGAAGAAGTGGATCTAGTGGTTGAACCCTCTTCCAACCGCTGTTATGCAGACGAAGAGTACAGGGACTGTAATATCCCTATGAGCAGCAATCTTCAGGATTGTGACGTACTTTTTGGCATTAAAGAAGTTCCTGTAAATGACTTGATTCCTGATAAGACTTACTGTTTCTTTTCCCATACCAAGAAAAAGCAATCATATAACCAAAAGTTAATGATGGCGCTGATTGCTAAAAGAATCAGACTCATCGACTATGAAGCGCTTACTTATGACAATGGCAAGCGTATTATAGGATTTGGTTTTTACGCTGGTGTGGTAGGTGCACATAATGCGCTACTTACTTATGGTAAGAAATTCAATTTATTTGACCTAAAACCAGCGCATGCCTGCAAAGACATGCTGCAAATGACCGCCCAGTACCACCATATCAAGTTTCCACCAGTAAAAATCGTTGTTACCGGAGGCGGGCGAGTAACCAAAGGTGTGGTACATGTTATGAATGCAATGGGCATCCGCGAGGTGGACCCTCAGGATTTTTTAAGTGAGGAATACGACGAAGCAGTTTATACGGTGCTGGATAATGAGCATCTGTATAGAAATAAGTTTACAGAGACCTATAACAGGGACGAGTTTCATGAGCATCCAAAGCGTTATGAATGCTTGTTCCAGCCTTTCTTAGGAGCAGATATTCTCATCAATGGTATTTACTGGGATAAAGATATCCCACGCCTATTCGAAACAGCAGATATCAACAAACCGGAATTTAAACTCAAGGTGATTGCGGATATCACCTGTGACGAAAACGGTTCTGTACCTATCAATCTGGGAGCCTCTACCATTGCGGATCCGGTGTACGGCATTTCAAAAGTTAGTGGCCTAAAAGTAGAACCCTTTGTGAATGATGAAGGAATAATTGACATCATGGCTGTAGATAACTTACCAAATGAGTTGCCTAGAGATGCTTCTGAATCATTTGGTCATCATCTTACAGAGCTGGTAATTCCTGAATTATTGAAAGATTACAGTGCTATCTTGGAGCGTGCCACTATCTGCGAAAACGGACAACTCGGAAAATACTTCCAATATCTGGAAGATTATGCTTTCCCAAACGAAAAACATAAAGTATAAGACAGGGGATAGTTTTATAGCCAATGAATAGTGTGCCGGAGTTATTCATTCAAATTTTTAGACCCATACATTCCGCCTTAGTGCAAGCGTACAACACTTACTAGCCTATTCTCCAATTTTAAAGAAGAAACCACTAACCGATGTAGCAATGTGCCAGTAGCGGCACTTGCCGCATTGCCCATCAAGCAGTATATTTGCACTAAACAATCATTCATTATGCCTTCATTTGACATCGCAAGCAAAGTAGATATTCAATCTCTGGACAATGCTGTAAATACTGCCAAGAAAGAGATTACCAACAGGTATGATTTCAAGGGTATTCATTGTGAAATAGACCTGGATAAGAAAAATTATACACTGAAGCTGGAAGTAGAGAGTGATATGCATCTCAAGCAGGTAGAAGATGTATTGCTTACCAAAGCTATGCGTCAAGGACTGGACCCTAAATGTTTTGATACCTCGGCACCAGTGGCAGCACACGGTAAGTACGTAAAGAAAGATGTAAAAATCAGAAATGGCATTGCACAGGCTGATGCGAAAAAGATAGTAAAACTAATAAAGGATTCGGGCATCAAAGTGCAGGCCGCAATAATGGACGATATCATCCGAGTAAGTGGCAAAAAGATAGATGATTTACAATCTGTGATTGCATTGTGCAAGAATGCAGATTTGGACTTGCCCCTTCAATTTGTAAATATGAAAAGCTAATATCGCTTGAAAAATGCGCCTGCAGCGCAAAAAAAGGCAGATTTCCCCAGTGGAAAATCTGCCTTTTTTATTGTTTTTTTGACGCAAATGCCTCCATTACCCGCAATAAGACCAGGATTGATATTACTGATTGAACTTCAATATAGTACCAAACCTTACTTCAACGATGAAATCAGACTATTAACCATACGACACACCCTAAGATGCTTGATGTATTATGGATTTTTGGATAGGTTGAGCACATGCGTGAGGGGTAGCAATGAAAAGCCCGCAGCGTGCGCAACGCAGTGGAGCACTGCGAGGACTTGCAATGGATGGCCCGACCCGCCGCCACCAATCTTGGTTCGAATTACCGTTCGGAGCGCCATAAGCAGAGGCAATGAAGGTTTGGCGGCGGGGCACGCCCTAGGAAAACAAAAAAGAAGAGGCTATCCTGAGCGGACAGCCTCTGGCAAAATATGGGGAAATAAGCTTAAGCTTCTTTTTCGGTAAAATATTTCTTACTGTTGAAATTGAACAACAGAGAGAAACGCAGAGTATTACTCAATGGGTTGCGGGCGATACCTGCTCCTGAAGGAATCAGATAAGAAGCATCCAGACCGAACATACTGTAGCGAGCACCTGCACCTACTGCAAAATACTGTCTGTTGCCCAGCTCTTTATCTTCGTGGAAGTAACCTGCACGCACAGCAAACTGCTCTTGATACCAGTATTCACCACCGATACCGATAGTAGTGCCGTACATACCAGGAGCTTTCACAAAAGAGTTCAAGGCACCAGATACTACACTAAGATTCCATTGTGGCTCATGGTAATAGTTGCCATTGGCATCTTCGCGTCTGATTGAAGCAGGCACCAAAAGTTTTACAAAATCTACAGAAGCAGTAAATTTATTATGCTTATCGATATGATAAGTATAGGCAGCACCTACTGCTAGCTGAGCAGGCAGGAAATCGCGCTGTACCTCAGAGTAAGTGACGCGGCTACCAAGATTGCGCAATGCCGCACCAAAGTTGAAAGTATAGCCCGTTTCTTCGCTTTGCATTACAGTATTGGTGTAAAACAAGCCTAAATCTGCAGCGAAAGCATTGGCAGCTTTGTAACCACCACCGCCATTACCACCTCTGTAACCCGCAGCAATATTGGAGTTGATGTATCTGATGGTAGCGCCCATTGAAAGATTCTCAGATAATTTACGAGAATAACCTACATCAAATGCCAGTTCGTAAGGTTTACCAATACCAATAGACTTATTATTTTGGTCGCGGTAATCAATTTCACCCAGATTAAAATAGCGAATAGAGCCACTGATGGCTTGGTTATTATCTTGTCCAAATTTATAAAAACCTGAAAGGTACATGAGGCCTACATCAGGCACAATATCTTGAAGCCAAGGAGAATAGCTAGCGGCCAGGCCACCCTCGTCCTCACTCATTGCTACTTTACCCACATTATAGTTATGACCGTAAGCATCTGGCGATAAAGCCACGCCTACATCGCCCATTGCTCCTGAACGAGCGTCTGGCGCTATGGTCAAAAACGGAACGGCATAGGATATAGGTCCAACTTTAGAATATTCAGGATCCTGAGCTCTTGCTTGTAACGAAGCCACCAAACTAACAACGGTCAATCCAGAAACGACTAATTTTCGATTCATTCGTGTGATTATTTAATTTTAATAGAGTGCAAATGTACAACATTTGCAAGATTTCTTAATTTTTCAATTATACCCAGTAATGCGGCAAAGACAAGGTGTATGCTAAATACACATCGGCTCTGGTCTTTACCCTATCAATTAACGGAAAAACGAGAGTTTATTGTATAAAGTTTTAGATTTTCCTTCAGAAGTTTTTATGCTTATCTGGTAGAAATAGAGACCGTTACCCACATAAGCCCCGGTATTGCTTCTGCCATCCCACACCCATTCGGTAAAGCTGGCTGAAGGTCTGATGTGCTGCTGCTCTTCATACACCAAAGCGCCACTGCTGGTAAAGATTTTCAGGACTACCTCCATTTCTACATTGGGTTGATTATGTTGCAAAACAATATTGGTGGTGCTGCTAAATGGATTGGGATAGTTGTACAAATTAAAATCAACAGTATCGCTGTCTTTCACAAAAAAGCTGATACTACCCTCTCCCGAATTGTTGTAAATATCCCAAGCTCTTACAGTGATAGTATGTTTGCCGGGGCTCAGTTTGCTGAGCTGATAATACAAATTTCCTTGGGTATAGTCATTAGGAGCGGTACGATAGAAAGCATTAAGGATAAACGGATTGGCATAATCGCCGTCCAGGACTGCAATCAAATCGTGACCTATGGAACTGCCGGATACATTGATACCATTATTATCCGAGAGTTCTACATAAAGCATTGGGTCTGGGCTCACGATATCTCCATCTCTAAACTTATTATTGTCGATGTAGGGTTGTACAATAGGGGCATCATTGTCAGAGCCGGCAAAGGGACTATAACCGCCTACTATAAAATTGGTATCTACGCCCATAGCCTCCCGGCTATCATCATGGGCGTACAGCACCATCTTACCGCTGCCAAAGTCAAAATTGATGTCTTTGGGCAGAATGATACTTATCTCAAACTCGCCATTAGTGGCAGTGGTACTACCTCTAAACAGCACGCTGTTTTGCACCTTAAAGTCTTTTTGCTTATGTGCCGGGGCATCCAGCAAAAGCTGGTTAGTAGCCATTTGAATTTTAATTTTATCATACACACTAAGGTACACCAGGCCATTAAAATCAGTCATGGGGATGCCGTTGGCTTGAGTAACCCGACCTTTAACAACATATCTTCCCAAAGCTTTTAAAGTATCCGAAGGTACTAGATTTTCATCCCCCTGTTGCTCTAGAATTTCTTCAACTACCAATTTGTTTACCGGGATGGATGGACTCAGTGCCGGGTCGCCGAGAATGACGAAACGCTTGGAATTCTCCTGAATGCCTGCACCTGTATTGATGGCGTTTTTGGCATGCATGAATGCTTCTCCAAATGAGAGATAAGAGCCATCATTCTGCTGCTTGAATTGATAATGCAAATAAGCGGCATTTAACTGATTGTTACTCCACTCAGATACGACCTGCGTAGTGGTTAAGGACGCAATGGCGCCTCCATTGCGCTTGGTCACCATTTGGGTACCTACTGCGTGTACATTAGGATTGTCAAATCTGCCAAAGTCGCATGTGGCAGTAATCACCAAAGGCATTTTATACATATTACTCCAGCGGTCCACATCGCCTTTAAACAGCAACTCTTCCACAGCCCATCTTTGTGGGCTGCCATGGCCTACATAATTGAGCAGCATAGTACCGTTGAACACCTGATTATTGATTTCTCTGGTAACATTTGGAAATTTAATACCACCCGCTGTAGCCACTCTTGGCGAGGCATCTGAATACAATTTGGCATGGACAAACTGGTTGTTCGCATTATCCAAGGCAGTACTCATTTGCTCTATACTACCCAGAAAATCGTAACCGCCACGATCTTCTAAGCTATAGTCATCAGACACAAAAGTTACACTTGATTTCCATTCCCCAAAACTTTCTGCGCTCAGATAACGCTCTACTTTATCTACATAATCATTAGCTTCCTGTATGTTTCGTGCCGGGATACGCCCTACCCCAAGGTCGATATAATTACCGGCATTACTAGAAGCCGCAACCGACTCTCCGGGGTCCATCAGTGCATAAAATTCATCCGTAGAGTAGCTCATGGAGCTATGATAGGACGCCAATGTCTGGTATACAGGTACCAGATTGGTATTCCCATCTATCCTGTCTTTGTAATCATATGAGGCGGCACCCATCAACAATACGTTCTTCAACTCGTTACTGCCACTACCGCGGTCATAAAACATTCTGATGAAGTTGCGGATACCGGCGATATCTTGCCCTCCTGATGAAAACTCATTATATATTTTATCTACGGTAACTACTTGCACACTTCTATTAAAGCGGTCTCTGTGAATTTGTGCCAGACGTTCGGCAGCGGGAAGCAACTGATTATTCGTAATAATAAGATATTCTACCGGTGCCAGTGCATGCAAGTTTTGATTGGCCACTGCGCCCTCGGCACTGGGCTGCACAAAACTGTTACCATTAAACAATATATACTCATGTACAAGACCACCGGCTGCCAGAAAACTAGCATTATTGCCGGAGAACGCTAATGGTATGCTTTCAGGCTCAATTGGATTAGTTACATCCCATACTTTCACATTCGCTCCGGCATTTGCTATCGCAAAGTTTACTAAATCTGAAGACCCTACCAGTCTTTGTTGCAGGCTGCGAAAGTCGAGCTGGTCGATGCCAGCCACGCTCAAAGGTCTTTTATAGTTAAAGCGCAGATAATCAACATACATCCTAGCATTAATTGAAGCAGCAGTATTGCTAAACGTCACATTAAAATTTGCACTGCCCGGAGTGAAGAAGGCCGTTCCGGACCGCTGACTATAATAAGTAGTATAGCCATCAGAGACGCCAAATACATCCGACAGAAGATTATTACCTGCCTGCTTAATATTAAACGACATGGAACCGGCGTCTACTATGGCACCAGCCTGATAATCCAGTCTCACTTCGCCCTGAAAAGCTCCGAGATGCACAGGGATATCAATAGACGAATTGCGTGGCACATTATGGCCAAACCACATTTTGCCCACCTCACCGAGATTTAGGCTGTCTTGGTCTATCAAATAATAGGCATCAAATGCAGTAATCGTTTCTGCCACCGCACCGGAAACAGGACTGCTTTCCTGAATACGTTTGCCCGGGCCTAAATCGAAAGTGATAAAATAATAGCTTTTGTCTTCGTAATAATTAGGGGTATGCTCAAAGATTCCCCTAGCTGGCTGGTACTGCCACAACACAGGCCCATTCGCATAGAACAATACATAATCATTAGTGCCGAAGCTTGAACCCGAAGCATGAACTGACACCGCATTCTCCACCAAATCATCCGGTACATCATCGGTAACAGCTTCTGGCATCACGGTTCCGCCGTTGCCATACACTCTGATATGCTGTGGGTTCACATTAGCCGGATTTATACCCAGACTTTGTAACAAATTATAATCTATCCTGACCACCCCACGCTGCGCCACCCCTATTTTGTACCAGGTGCCGGAGCTGAGTACAGAATTGGCAGCATAAGTTCTTTTAACTAGCCTTGCAGGTGCCGGCTCTTCATAGCTGATGCTAAAACCGGTAACTCTGTATAGGCTATCATTTCGGTTAAAATAAATAGGCAATCTGAATCCTGCCACCAGCTTTTTGCGTTCCTTACCGAAAAACTGCTCCAGCTGAACATGATGTTGCGCGATGTGCACTCCCTCAGGAATATCAGCGCTTACAGGTTCGTACTCAAGATTCAGAAGCTGCAGTCGAATAGAATCCAGTGTGACATCAAAGAGCATTCTATCGGTATAAAAGCCTTGTTCATCTATCTTAAACGCATGTAAATCCTTATACTGTACTATTTTTTGGCTCCATGTGAAGGATGCAGCGAAGCAAAGTAACGCGGTTATCAATAAGGTTTTGATATTGGTACTCATAGTGATTGTGAATATTTTTAAGGATGGCCTTGAGCTATACACCCAATGCCATTCGCATAGTTATTAAACGTCATTATTGCCCATATGCGTATAAAGGCCATTACAAAGTTAATTAAAATATATGGCTATCAGGATGACCTAGCCATATAG
This sequence comes from Edaphocola sp., assembly GCA_035304405.1. GTDB lineage: Bacteria > Bacteroidota > Bacteroidia > Chitinophagales > Chitinophagaceae > Edaphocola. The sequence goes on along the minus strand of DATGQB010000150.1, from coordinate 19,797 downwards.
CTTCAACGATTCTATTCGCTACCACTGTGCATGTATTGTAGCATGTAAGGGCGTAAACGCACGCTTGACAACATAATCGGCTTTTCACCTTCATCATGTGCGCCATAATCCCTGCCATCCGTTTTGCCCCCTAAGCCATTAAAAGCATGAAGCGGCAACTACAGAATGCACCCTTCATTCAACTAAAGTATCACTCTAGATAAAGTGCACATATTATTGGTAATCCATAATACAATTGATGCTTAACGGACAATTAAAGCATCCCAATATCAGACTTTCTGGAGGGATGGGCGCCCGCAAGGGAGCTAGACCCGGCTCCCGTACTGCCTCGGAGGCTGAATTTACTAAAAAAGGCTGCCTGTGTATGAAGGCAGCCTTTACTTTCTGTTTATACAGTTGAATGTGATTAATTTTTACGGATTATCCATTTCCCCACTTCTTTCATGGTAATTTTCTTACCATACATCAAGATACCGGTACGGTAAATTTTAGCGGCTAATAATGTAGTGAGGACAAATCCGCCTGCCAGACACAGTACCGACATTAATAACTGGAAGGTAGGCACACCAAATGGTATCCTTGCCATCATCACAATGGGACTGGTAAGCGGAAAAATACTACCAAATACAGCTAGGCCACTATTAGGATCTTTGATAGCCGTAGACATGATAATAATACTGAAAATAATAGGCAAAGTAATAATGGTGCTGAACTGCTGAGCATCTTGCTGCCCTTCGTTTACCAAACTACCTACTGCAGCAAACAAGGCTGCATACAAAAAGTAACCACCGAGGAAGTAAAAGATAAACCAGCAAAATGTAGTGATTAGATTCACTCCTTCCAGGGTGCCGGTTTGCATAAAGGTAGTAACCAGTTGCATTGCCTCATTATTGCCGCCGGCCATTGCCTGCTCAGAAAGCGCTTTGGCTTGCTCCGGATCTACTTGCATGCCGCTGATGAAAGGCATCGCTACCATGCCCACTATAACAAGAAACAAGACCCAAAGGGCAACTTGTGTCAGTCCTACTAGAGCTACACCCACTATCTTACCCATCATCAGCTGAAAAGGCTTAACCGAGCTAACGATGATTTCAGCAATACGGTTTGTCTTTTCTTCCATTACACTAGTCATCACACTGGCTCCATATAAGAGCATAAATATGTAGAGCAAAAAGCCACTGGCCATCCCGATAACCGTAGCCAAGTCGGTATTACCTTTTTTCTCTTCTTTACCTACTATGTACTGGAAGGAAACCATATCGGCACTGGCGGATTTATACTTATCCTCGTCGATACCCGCCAGTCTGATGCGCTCGGCCCTTACCAGTTCATTCACCTGGTTGCGCAAATTGGAGGCTACTTCGGTACCAAGATTTTCATTACTGAAAATCTCAAATGTCTGAGGCTTGTCCAGGTCGAACTTGGGCATATATACCAGTGCAGTAAAGCTATCTGCGTATAATTGCTCCTTTAACTGCTCGACTGACAAATCGCTATAGGAGTATTTTACAGAATTTGTGGATTTTAATTTATCTTTAACAAGCCCACTTTGGTCCACTACCACTACATTCTTTTCACGGGTGCTTTTCGTTGCCAGGTAGGAAGTACCTACCATGAACACAATAAAGAGTAAAGGCAAAAGTAGCGTGGTAATGATAAAAGAGCGTTTTTTAACGCGCGACAGATATTCTCTTTGTATAATGATGGCTGTTTTCATTGTATAATACGCTTAGGGATTAAATTTTAGGCTGCAGAAAATGGTCTTGCTGTCGGAGAAGTGCCTACCAATCTGATAAATATATCATTGAGTGAAGGCAGATGCTCATGGAACGAATGGATATGATTGCCCTGCGCTATCAGCTGAGTCAATACACGATTGGGAGCGTCCGGATCGGCAGTCTGAAATCTCACTGAGTATTCATTGCTTTCTATAATCTTTACGTAATCAGGAAGTTGCTTAACGACATCTGTAGTAGAAACGGTAAAGATATGTTCCTTGAATTGCTGCTTCACGCCATCTACGGTGCCGTCCAGCAATTTCTTACCCAAGTTTACCAAGACAATCTGATTACAGATTTCTTCCACCTGCTCCATTCTATGCGTACTAAAAATAATGGTAGTACCTTGCTGTGCCAGTCTGAAGATTTCTTCTTTAATCACATTGGCATTAACCGGGTCAAGACCACTAAACGGCTCGTCTAAAATCAGCAGTTTGGGCTCATGAATTACCGTAGCCACAAACTGCAGCTTCTGGCTCATACCTTTACTCAGGTCTTCCACCTTTTTGTTCCACCAGGTGCTCATTTGCAAACGCTCTACCCAATACTTGGCCTTTTCGGTAGCAGTCTGCTTATCCAGCCCCTTGAGCTTGGCCAGATAAAGAATATGCTCGCCCACTTTCATCTTTTTATATAGACCTCTTTCTTCAGGCATATATCCGATGAGGTCAGTATGCTTGAGACCATCAAAGGGCTGCCCTTCCAGTGATATTGTACCGCTGTCTGGGTGAAAAATTCCCGTAATCATTCGCAGCAGGGTACTCTTACCGGCCCCGTTGGGTCCCAACAATCCGAAAATAGAACCTTTTTTAATATCAAAACTAATATCATCGACGGCTTTATGTGCGCCATAAGCCTTTTTAAGATGCTGAACAGAAAGTAGCACTTGGTCTTGCATTGATTAAAAATGTTTTATAGTTACAGGGCTGTACATCGCATACAGTACCCTGCTCAAAGATAATTTAGAATTGAATAAGCGCCAAATTGGTCGGAAAAACTCATAAGAATTAGAAGCCTCAGGCTTTCAAATAGATATCCAACAAACCATCAGGGAGTTCTACGGTAAGGCTACGCTTCTGAATGTCCACATCCTTAATGGTACTATCATTCAAAGGTATGATAACCTCTTTGCCATCCATTTGCAGGGTTGCGAGCAATTGCCCCGGTGTTTCGAATAAGCCCTCAATAGTTGCGAGTTTGCCCGCATTTATATCAAACACCATAAAGCCTTCAAAATTAATTTGCTCTTTGGCGGGATTTAGCTGCTCGTACTGTTTGGCGTCTAAATAGACATTCTTTCCATTTAAGGCTTTGGCACCCTCTATGCTGTCCACCTCTTCTAGCTTGACAAGAATCTCCTGGTGATTATCGATATGAATTTGCTCTACAAAATACGGGATATAGCTCTCACGCTTGATTTCAATAAAAAAGTGTTTCAACTTTTTGAGTTTTGGATTCTTGTCCAAATTATGCGCAATTGTAATATTGCCATCCAGGCCGTGAGTACCCACAATTTTTCCAATACGTATATAATCCATCTGATGCATGACTAAATATAAAACAATAAAGATACAAAACTCTGAAAGTCTTGCAGAAAAAAAGGAAACAGTCCATTGAACTATTTCCTTTTAAAAAAATCATATGAAATTAAGAAAATGCTTATGCTTCTTCAGCCGGAGTTTCACTCTCAGCAGGAGCGTCATTTTCAGTAGCCTCAGCTGCTTCACTTGCTACTTTTGCAGCGGCTTTAGCTGCTTCTTTTTCTTCTACACGACGCACAGATTCTTGAACTGCTGCATTACGTTTTTCAGCTTTGTTTTTACGGTTAGCTTCTTCACGTTTTGCAACCAGCTCTTCATGCTCTGCATTCCATTTTTCGAACTTCTCTTTTGCTTCAGCTTCGCTAAACAAACCTAAAGACACACCACGCATAAGGTGCTTCATATATAAAACTCCTTTGAAGGAAAGAATTCGGCGAACAGTGTTTGTAGGCTGAGCACCTTTATTCAACCAGTTAAGAGCGGCTTCGCGATTGATACGAATTGTTGCAGGAACTGTAAGTGGATTGTAAGTACCTAACTTTTCGATAAATTTACCATCACGAGGAGAAGTGCTGTTTGCAGCTACGATGAAATAGAATGGGCGTTTTTTTGACCCATGGCGTTGAAGACGGATTTTTACTGCCATAATAATTGAAATTATTTGCGTTAAATAATAGAGTGTGCAAAGCTAAGGAAATATTTCAAGAATTCATGCGTCAAACGCTAGAATTTTGATAATTCTCCTAAATCAACCCATTTTACTCCTGTTTTGTAATATATGATACATTTAGGGAGCACAAATAATCAACCCTAGGCGCAGGCTGCCTCGGAGGCCACAGCTTCAAAGCTAGCAATGCCTTTTGCAAATGATTGCCCCGAATGGGATATAAGCAACTGCGGCAAACACATTCAACTCATTTTCAGTCGATTCAGCAAGCCTAACTCATGTGCTCTAAAAATTATCGTAAGATGCTTTTCTTCTGGTCAGTTTCAAATCCTGCAATACGGAAGACTTAACATTCAATGTAAAATTATAGTTGCGATACAAACCGAATGGACTGATATTCAGCATCATCTGCCAGCAGTGAAGATCTCTCGTAAGATTGAAAGTGGTAGTACTCACATTTTTCTGTACAAAATCGTAACCGGTAAAGAAGTTAAACATCATTTTGGGCGTAAAACGTAGGCTGCCACCCACGGTAAGGTTGGGTGTATGATAAATAGTATCTGCCTTGCCATCCTGAGCCACCCGACGATAATCGTATGAGCCTCGTACCATCAGATTCCAAGGGATATTAAAATCATAATATTGATTCAATCCGTTGTTGCGCAGCATCATGGCTACCTGCTCGTTTTCTTCTCTCAATGCTTCAATCGCCGGATCGGCCTGTGCATTACCGTTGAGACTGAAATCGAGGCTTAAATTAAAATTGCGCATCACTGCCAGCGGGCCGTCCATAGCAGCAAGATAATGTCTTGTACGCACCCTTCCTTCATAATAATAAGGGTCGAAACTACCGCCGAAAGAAATATTGAACTGATTCAAGATGCTTGTACGGCCGGAAAATGTAATATTCCTAAGATTGTTAGAATCGGCAATCATATTATAGCTAGTACTGATATCAAAACCATCCAAAATAGTGATGTTTTTACTACCTGTACTATCTCCGCTGCGCACTTTCATTTGCAAATTATTATTGATAGAAATACGCACAGAACCATCAGGCTGTGGATTACCCGGGCCGCCTATAGGAGAGCTTTGATAATAGGATTGATATTGCAAATCGCCATATCGGTCGTAATAATTATGAAAATAGTTAAATGGCGCATTGGCAAATCCCGGCGTGAAGTTAAAGCTTAAGGTAGGCGTTATAACGTGCCTGATACCCATAATCTTTCCTTTCTTAAACATTTTCATACCATAAATCCGGGTATTAAAACCACTGCTAATACTAAAGTGACGGGTTGCATAAAATCCGTGCTGCACCGTGGTATCATCGGCATATTTGTCATAATTCCATGTGCGAAACTCCTGGCGGGTATTCCAGTACTCTGTATAAGGCACAGAGAAATTCCAGCGCACAAAGCGAAATATATTGTAGGTAGCACTCACATTGGCGGTATGTCTGATACCATTGGTAAAGTCTTTAAAATTAAGAGATTGAAGACTAAAAGTGGAATCCACAAAATCCAAACGGTTTTGTACTGCCAGATTGTAAGTAGCTGATATTTTTTCATACCAACGCTGCTTCCCTACTCTATTCTTTTGCTGAAAAGGTGTGAGCTGAGATACATTAAATGCAATATCCGGAAGGGTGACGGATACTAAGCCCGTTTGCGTACTTTGATTGTGCCGAGCAGCCGCAGTAAACATAAACGGTCGCCCTTGCCAGGATTTGGAATAAGAAATGGAAGAGTTGTAGGTATTATTAAGCTGCACATCGGCAGTCATACCATTCAGACGGTTGTAATTACCGGTACCAAAATCTACATTGGCGGCAAAGCTAGCACCGGGCATGGCTCTACTGTCGGCAGCATGACGCCACCTTACCTTAAAGTTGGTCTGTCTCCCTGCTTTGTTCATATCAAACTCGTCGCCAAACTCGGTGTAGGTATAATCAAAATTAAATGCGCCAGAGTATCTGTAGCGTACATTATACTCAGTACTGGCATAGATACTGTAGCTCCCTTGTGAGAAAACATCAAAGGTGGTACTTAATCCTATATAATCATTAATACTAAAGTAGTAACCCAAACGCTGAAGCCCTATACCTCTATTGGCCTCCATGGTATAAGTTGGCAGTATAAATCCCGATTTCTGCTGTGGATTGATAGGAAAAATACCAAATGGAAACACTAGGGGTGTGGGCAAATCTGCAATCTGAAGATGTGCCGGCCCCGAAGCCGCAATTTTATTGGGTATCACCTTGATTTTATTGGCGCTAATGCCAAAGTGGGGATGATCTAAATTACAAGTGGTATAAAGGTTTCTGTAACCAAAAATTGACTGGTCGGGATTGCGCTTTACCTGATAACTATTGATATAAGCATCGCCATATTGCATGCGCGCATTGCGTACCAATGCCCTTCTGCTCTTGAAGTTATACCGCAGTGAATCATAGTAAAAGGTCTCCTCACCTTGAGTGAACGACTGCTCCGAAATTTTCTTACCGGCAGTGTCATATAGCGGAAAGGCTCTTACAATATTTTCCTTTTGATCAAACTCTACTATCCCGGCAGCGAGCTTCATATCTGCTTGGTCTACCTTAGCATCGCCATACAAGTAAAAAGTATTGGTACTAAGGTCTATCACCGCAGAATCGCGGGCTGAGGAGTTCACCTCATGTTCTGGGGCATCCGGGCTTATTTTGATGCCCAGTCGCTGCTCTTTAGCGGCAATGCTATTGCTCTCAGGCTGCACTGTAGTACTGTCTGTCTGGGCCAAAGTATCAGTAGCTGGGACTGTAGGTGCAGGAGGAACACGAGGAACGGCTTGCTGTGCGGAGGCAGAAAACGCCCCAACAAACATTATCGCAAACAAAGCAAAGCGAGCTATCGGCGCCTTGACTCCTCCAAAATATTCCTTTACTGCGGTCTCCATAGAATTTAGGGCAACAAAAGTACTACAAATTTAAAAAGCGTCTTTAAGAATTCCCGTTTGCATAAAATCTCCTAAAATTTCGTTATCCTTAAACGATAGATTATATTTGCAATCCAATTTTTAATACCTACATCATCGGCCTCACTGTCCGAATCCTAATTTGGTAATCATCATTTTGTAACAACGTATTTTTTGCATGAAAAGTATCCGCTCCATATTACTATTAGCAGCTATAGCCCTTTTTCCACTTTCGATTTTCGCACAAAAAAGGGTCAACCATGTGGTGATTGATGCCGGCCACGGCGGTAAAGACCCGGGTGCCATTGGCACTATCTCCAAAGAGAAAGATATAGCCCTCGCTGTAGCGCTCAAGGTGAGAGAAATCTTAAAAAAGGAAGCCCCTCAAATGCGCATCACCCTTACGCGCGATAGTGATATTTTCATTCCACTTAAGGAGCGTCATGCTATTGCCAACAACGCTAATGCAGATTTGTTTATTTCTATACATGTCAATTCTACCGCCGGTACCACCACCCGAGTGCAAGCTGGTACCAAGAAGGTAAAGAAAGGCAAAAAATGGGTTACAGTGCCGGTATACAAAACGGTACATAATCGTGCTACCAATGCTAAGGGTACAGAAACCTATGTGCTAGGTCTGAGTCGTAATGAGCAAAAAGAAAAGGCCATTGGCGAATATGGCGAAACCATTACCGACGAGCCGGGCTTGATGGACGTGAACGACCCCGCTACTGCTATCATTATCGCACAGTACTCTCAGGCATTTCGTAGCCGAAGCGTGAATATCGGCAGTAAAATACAAGCCAATTTTGCCAAAATCGGTCGTGTGAACCTTGGCGTTAAAGAAAAAAGTCTGGAAGTGTTGGCCGGAAGTGTTATGCCCGGTGTGCTGGTAGAGCTTGGTTTTATCAATAATGTAGAAGAAGAAGCCTACCTCGTTTCGGCCGAAGGACAGGAAGCTTTGGCCAGAGCCATTGTTAAAGCCATACTAGAATATAAAAAAGAAGTAGAGCTAAAAAATTAATGCTTGATACTTAATCAAAAATATTATCTTAGCACACAAACATTGCAAAAGATATTTTTATGAAGAAAGGGATACTCAGCTCTATAGGACTGGCGTTTTTATTATTGTCTTGTTCGCCTAAGAAACCAGCGCCGGCCGCTGCAAGTACCGAGCCTACCGGTGGCGCACTGATGACCAAGGAAATTGCACTGACACAGTTTAATGCAGCTCAGTTTGCCGAGGGCGAGGCGCTGTTTAGAGCCAAATGTGGCAATTGTCACAAATTGCATCAGCCTTCTGCATTTGGTGAAGAGCGCTGGAATAAAGTACTAAACCGTATGCTGCCTAAAGCCAAGGCAACGGAAGAAGAAGGTAAACTTATCCGTGCCTACCTCATTGCCAATTCTGGTCAGTAATGATTCACTGAAGATATTAAACCAAAGCGCTCCCCTTAAAGGAGCGCTTTTTGTCACAGCAATAAATCATGATTGTCTTTTGGTTGCACAATACAGCTAAAGCTATTTTTAGATATTTGGGCATACCCCGCCGCTTCCCAATCCACGGTCTGACAAAAGGCAATATATCCTACAGTTTTACCGAGGTCCATCTTCCGAGGCAGTGGGTCAGGTGAACTGCGTTCCCAACCTTCGCATTATAGCAAAATTTAGTTGCTATAAAACTCACTTATACTACAAGGCCTCGCAGCGCAGATTCTGCGTTTTGCAGCTTCACCAGCCTTGCTTTCCCAAATTCCAGGTTCCTTGGCTTCCTCTATGCCATCTCACCTTGCGCTGCGGCAAGCTTTTCGTGGCTGCCCCCTCAGGCATTTTTGTTAGCAAAAGGCGCACATGCAATTTACTATTCGCTGCTCACAGCGCTGGCATTCTCACATGCCCCTAAAAAAACGCTGCGATTTACTTGTTCCATTAGTTATCCCGCTTTGCAGCATTACCCCAATAGAAAGCGGCGCACTTATCACTAAGTACGCCGCCAATTATATACAAGCTTATAGCAATTAATATCTGTAATGCTCTGGTTTGTATGGACCTTCTTTTGGAATACCCAAATATTCAGATTGTGCATCTGAAAGCACATCCAATTCTACACCAATTTTGGCCAGGTGCAAACGAGCTACTTTCTCATCCAAATGCTTAGGCAATACATATACTTTGTTCTCGTACTGTTGCGCATTATTCCACAATTCAATCTGAGCCAAAACCTGATTGGTGAATGAATTAGACATTACGAAAGAAGGGTGACCGGTTGCACACCCTAGGTTTACCAATCTACCTTCGGCCAAAATAATCACTTCTTTACCTTCAATATTGTATAAGTCCACCTGAGGCTTAATGGTATCTTTTGTATGGCCATAATGTTTGTTCAGCCAATCCATATCAATTTCGATATCGAAGTGGCCAATATTACAGATAATGGCTTTGTCTTTCACCGCACGGAATTCTTTTTCGGTAACGATATCTCTACAACCGGTGGCTGTTACCACGATATCAGCTTCCTTAATAGCTCTTTCCATTCTGGCTACTTCAAAGCCGTCCATCGCAGCTTGTAGCGCACAGATTGGGTCAATTTCGGTAACGATAACACGAGCACCTGCTCCGCGCAATGATTCGGCAGAACCTTTACCCACATCACCGTAACCCGCTACAACGGCAACTTTACCTGCCAGCATCACATCCGTAGCACGACGAATGGCATCCACCAAAGATTCTTTACAACCGTATTTGTTATCAAATTTTGATTTGGTAACAGAGTCATTTACATTGATGGCAGGAATAGGTAAGGTACCTTTAGCCATACGCTCATACAGACGGTGCACGCCGGTGGTAGTCTCTTCAGACAAACCTTTAATGCCGGCTACCAGCTCAGGATATTTATCCAATACAATATTAGTAAGGTCGCCACCATCATCCAAAATCATATTCAATGGTCTGTCTTCGCTGCCAAAGAAAAGAGTTTGCTCAATACACCAGTCTGCTTCTTCAAGGGTTTCTCCTTTCCATGCAAATACAGGTACGCCGGTAGCTGCGATCGCTGCAGCAGCATGGTCTTGAGTAGAGAAAATATTACAAGAACTCCAGCGAACTTCTGCGCCAAGAGCTGTTAAGGTTTCGATTAGTACAGCTGTTTGTATAGTCATATGTAAACAACCCGCAATTCTTGCTCCTGCAAGTGGCTTACTGTCGCCATACTCTGCTCTTAATGCCATTAATCCCGGCATCTCAGCTTCTGCAAGTTTAATTTCTTTTCTACCCCACTCAGCCAGAGAAATATCGGCTACTTTGTAAGGTAAGCTAAAATCGATTTGTGTTTTAGATGGAACACTCATATTAAAACTATATATTTATTGTTATACTAGATTTATGAGCAGCAAATATACTGTTTAGTCTGTAAACCTTCAAGAATACCGGTATATAAAATCGTTAATCTTTATTCGATTCATAAAGCCTACAGCAGCCTCCTTGCCCTCGAGCTGGCAACAAATAGCATCGAAGACCTATTGACCGCTCATTATTTAGCATCGAATTACATTATCCGGAGTCAAATACTTACCGGCATAGCCAATATTTTGTGGTACCTTTGCTGGTTTTAAGTAAGCAAAGCATAGATGAAAAGTAAAACGCTCAAGCAAAATAAAGTAAACATCATTACTCTGGGATGCTCAAAAAACCTTGTGGATAGTGAAGTATTAAGCGGACAGCTTAAGGCTAATGAGATAACCGTGGTGCACGAAAACGAAAGTCTGGACCATAATATAGTGGTCGTAAATACTTGCGGCTTTATTGACAAAGCAAAAGAAGAATCTGTAAATACGATTCTGGAGCAAGTGGCACTAAAAGAGGCGGGCAAATTAGACAAAGTGTTGGTCACTGGCTGTTTGAGTGAGCGGTATAGAGATGACCTAGCCAAGGAGATTCCTGAAGTGGATGCCTGGTTTGGTACGCTGGAGCTGCCTTTTATCCTAAAAGCTTTAGAGGCCGACTTCAAAAAGGAACTTCTGGGCGAGAGACTTTTGAGTACGCCTAAGCATTACGCTTATTTAAAAATTTCTGAAGGATGTAACCGCACATGCTCATTCTGTGCCATACCACTAATGCGTGGCGGGCATGTGTCTAAACCAATAGAAGATATTCTTACCGAGGCCAGAAATCTGGTAGCTAACGGGGTTAAAGAAATCATGCTCATTGCTCAGGAGCTCACCTATTACGGTCTGGACTTGTACAAAAAACGTGCACTCGCCGACTTGCTGGAGCAATTGGCACAAATTGAAGGCTTACACTGGATAAGACTTCACTATGCCTATCCATCCAAGTTTCCAATGGATGTACTGGAGGTGATGGCGAAACACGACAACATTTGCAACTATCTGGACATACCGCTACAGCATTGCAGTGATAAGATGCTCAAAGCCATGAAGCGTCAAATCACCCGCCAGGAAATGGTGGATTTAATAAATAATATCCGTGCTGCAGTTCCGGGTATTGCTATTCGCACCACCATGATTACCGGATTCCCGGGCGAAACATTGGAAGATGTCGAAGATATGAAAGTCTTCCTGGAAGAAATGCAGTTTGATCGCGTGGGTATCTTTACCTACTCGCATGAAGAAAACACCAGCGCATACGAATTGGAAGATAATATCAGCAGTGAAGAAAAGGAACGTAGAGCGCAGGAAATAATGGAAGTACAGCAGGAAATATCCTATGCCAAAAACCAGGATTTCATTGGCAAAGAGCTGAATGTTCTGGTAGATAAAATTGAAGCCGGCAGGTATATCGCTCGCACAGAATTTGACAGTGTAGACGTGGACAATGAAGTCATCATCTACACAGACGAAGACTTGACCATCGGTGATTTCGTGAAGGTGCGCATTACCCGAGCCTATGACTATGACCTGGAAGCTGAATTAATCGACTAATATGGTCGCAGGAAGCTAGCGCAGAATAAGATAGCACAACAGTGGTAATCCGGAACAGGCTTCTATTAAACATGTAAAATATAAAGCCGGAAAGGTTTTTCGGGCAGGAAGGGTAAGCGCTATAGCCACAGCCGCAGCAATACTAAAACTGAATGCATAGCAATAGGATAAGTAGTGAAAACTCAGCAGTGCACTAGCGCTCAAAAGTACTACTGCAAGTAATTTGGTAAATTTTGTACCTATAAGTTTGGGGAAGGTAGTGATACTATCTTCCTCAACATCTCTTATATCGAAGGGCAAAATAAGCCCGCAAATAAATAGCAGCGTAATCAAAAATACCCCGGGCAAAAAATGCGACGCAGCCATCCATGCATTGATGAGTCCCCATACTACAGCCACATGTACAATTTTTAGCAATGGTATTTGCCTTGCTGTTTTGTTGAGAAATATACTATTATACAAAAATCCCAGTCCACATATCAGTAACCATTTAAAAATTTCCTTGTCCTGCCTGAAGATTAAGAGCATAGCTATAGCCACTGCCGCTAGCACACAGGCAAATATCACCCTGGGACTACACCAGAAATAATCCTGATATTTGGTATAGCAATATCCACTCCAATAAAACAGAAAAAATATAAGCGCATGGGGCCAGAGCGCAATACCCTTAGCCATAAGGAAAAATGCTCCCAGGCAAGCACCCATCAGCGCTACAAACAGCTGACTATCGACAATATATTTCTTGAACAAATGCAGCACTAGCATAGCGAGAAAAAAAAGCGAATCAGCATTGGAAATGCCGATTCGCCCGTAAAAAGATACATACACTTCTATGAGTTCGAAACAATTAAGCTTCCTGACCTACACTAAATTTAGCTTTATAATCTTCAATAGATTGCAGCAAAATTTTACGTGCAGCGGCAGCATCTTCAAATGCAGTTACACTCACTTCTTTGCCTTCTAATGCTTTGTATTCTTCAAAAAACTGGCGAATCTCTTTTACAAGATGTGGCGGCAAATCAGTCAAATCGTTGTAGTGATTTACGCTCATATCATCAGTACAAACAGCAATCAGTTTATCATCAGCCTCGCCTTGGTCTATCATGCGCATCACACCGATAACTTTGGCGTTAACTAGGCACATAGAAGGGATATCTACCTGAGACAATACCAAAATGTCTAGTGGGTCGCCGTCTTCACAATAAGTTTGAGGGATAAATCCATAATTCAGAGGATAAGTGATAGAATGGTACAACACACGGTCTAAGCGCAGCATACCTGTTTCTTTATCCAATTCAAATTTTCCTCTGGAACCACGAGGAATTTCAATAATTGCGTCAACTACTTCGGGAGCCTTATCGCCAAAGCTCACAGAATGCCAAGGATTAAATGCCATGTTAATATTTTAAAATTTTTGCAAAATTAATAAACAGAATGCAAAATCGCTCAACTGTTTTTACACTACTGAAAAGTAACAGCTTACAGCCTTATGGCTACATCGCCCATTTGCGGCAGGAAAGGATTGTTGTTTTTCCAACGCTCAAAATTCTGATATGCTTCTTTAAACTGTCCAATCCATACACTAAAGTCTCTCGAATTTTCTGATGCGCCAAAAAGCCACTGATTATATGCCGGATAGTGTCCTTCCTTCATGAGTCTGGCTTGATACGTGATAATAGACTGCGGAAACTTATGTGCAAAATTATTATGCCAATATATCAAGAATCTGCTGCGCAGCATACTCAGATTATCCACAGTAAACTCATCGGCCACGGTGCTCAAATTCACATTGATGCTCTGTAAAAATGCTTCTTCAAAACTTAGCTTTTTTTGCTGCTCTCTTTGTGCAGCCTGGCTGAAATTGGGCAGCGGCTTGTTTTGATTGTTACTAAACACCTTCTGGTAGGCCTCGAAAAGTAGTTTACGCATTTCTACAGCCTTGGGCGATTGAGCCTCCAGATTCACATATTGCTCTGCGTAAATAATGGTCCAAACATATTGCTCTTCTTTAAACAATGTCTTGGCCAGATTATAATAATTGGCAGGATATTTCGGTTCTACGGCGGCGCCTTTGACCCACTTCTCAATGGCAGGCTTGGTAGATTTGGAGGAAAGAATCAATACATTACCCATAGCATTATGCAACAATCCGGAATTGGGATATTTCTTCAATCCATCATTCACAATGCGTTTGGCTTTTCCATATTTCCCCTCTGCCTGCTCAATGGCAGCTGCGATTTGAAACACTTGCTCATCGGCCAGGGGGCTGCCCAATACCTGAGCAATGGCTTGGCGGCCATTTGAATATTCTCGTTTTAGCAAATATGCATACGCCAGGTCTTTCCGCAACCCTATATTATCCGGAGCCAGTCTTATAGCCTGCTGATACAGGGCTATCGCATGGTCGTATGAACCTTTATTTAAATGCTCATTGGCGCTCTTTATCATCTGCATAAGTTCTGGTGACTCGCCTGCAATTTGTGCTCTAAGCGGCGCAGCAGTATGTAGTGCAAGGCCCAGACCTATGAGTTTGAGTAATGTTTTTACTTGCATATCGCTGGCAAATTTAATTCATTTATTATTTACCCACTCTTTATTCCGGGCAGAAAAGTATCCGCTGATGCTTCTACTCTGTGGGCAGCATGCGCGGCTACTCGCCGGACTCCTTTATATCTCCCGGCATTTTGGGCAATCTAAATGGCGCTGCTCCCAAAAAAGGCATTAAATTGCGCACAAATAATGGCATTTTTCTCAAAGCATGAGTATCGTACATATGATAGTGGGCGACCACGCGGCAGATTTGCTCAAACGGGCTTTGGCGGATCAAGCAGATACAGACTTTTTTGTTATCAAAGATGTTTTCAACGTAGGCCCTCTGCGCTCCGAAGAGCTTTCTTTTGCTGCTTTACGCACTGAATTCTGGAGAACCGTTACAGGCGACAACAACGTTGTGGCTGATGACTTAAACCGGCTTATGGAACTCTCAACGCAGCTGAGCAACGAGCAGGTAAAGAAAATTTTTTTCTGGATGAGCGGCATCCCTGCCGATGTATGCAGTTACTTCTGGCTCCTGCATTTTATGAAAAAGCATTTGGGCAAGGTATTTGTTATCAATATCAATGGCTTACCCTTTCTCGACGATGAAAATCGCTTGTTTTATCCGCAAAGCATAGCCGAGTTGCCACTGCGTCAGGTACATAAGGCACTGAGACTGGCCCGTGCCATAAGCCCTTCTGAATGGGAAACCGACGGTGATGAGTGGAAGCGTTTGATATTTGAGGAAAATGCGGGCGTACGCATCGTTACGGGTGCCAAGCAGGTACAAAGCAAGCCCATAGATTTTTACGATAAAATACTGCTGGAACAGGTAAACCAAAATAATCAGAAAATAGCACGAGTAGTAGCCAAGACTATGGAAAAACACCAAATTCACACCGGCGATTTATTCTTAATTTGGCGCCTGCGCGAAATGCAAGTCGCTGGTCTAGTTTCCATTACAAAGGATACCGTAAGTATGAATAAAAATCTTTAAACACTCAAGAAATATCGTAATATGGTACAGATTACCGAATTAGACAAAATAGGTTTCGATGAGCGAGGCTACACCTATGAGTATTTTCATGAGCGCATGGGCAGGCATTTGGTTATTTTCAGAAAAGCCAATACCCTGAGCGGCAATCATTACCATAAGGGTAATTCACTCAACAAAAACCCTGAAATATTGCTGCTTTTATCGGGCGTTATTACTTTCAGATACAGGCATTTAGACCATTCTCAGATAGAAATTATTCAAATCAGTGTGCCCAGCAAAATTGAAATTCCGGCTTATGTATGGCACGAAATCTATTGCCATACCGACTGCACCATGCTCGAAATGAATGCCTTATCGGAGCATCAGATAGACACGTTCAGAGAAAGTTAATTGTATTTACAGCATAGAGCCCACCCGAGGCTGCTTAGTGGCCAATTCAAATGCTACAGTTTGAAGTGCCAAAAATGCCGCCGATATTGGTCAAAGTTGTGGCACGGGCGGAATCCATTCGCAAGCTTTAGCTTTCGCTATGTGACTTTACGCTGCTAATCCTCACGCACTTCACTCTCTATACGGGCGCTATCGCTGTATTGCTTCAGTTGCTTTTGGTAATAGGCATTCAGTTGCAACAATAATTCCAGTTTGGCTCTGGCCTTACGTTGGCTCACCGCAGATTGCTTTATACGTAGCCAGTCGGCAATCTCTTGCTGACTCTTTTCCGGAAAAAGCATACATAATTCCACGGTTTCGGCTTCTGCCACGGTCCAATCATTCATATGTTGAGAGGCAAATGCCAGCAGCAAATTGATGTTTTCGTTCAATTGTTTATCTGCAGACTGAAAATTAAATGTGGGCCGTCTAGCTATGCCTTCATCCTGGCTACTAAACGCATTGTCCAGCGCTGTACCTTTGCAGGACCTCAGGCTGGCGCCCTCCTCCACTATACTGCCCACTCCAATTTTCAGACAGACATCCAGGTCGGCTATTTGTTTGAAAATCGCCTTTATTATAATACCCACAAAAAGACTTTCTTCCGGATAGCTTACTTTCAACAAAAAGGCATTACCTCCAAAAATTTCCCATTTTTGGGGAGCAGCACCAAAACTGCCGAAAAAGCGCTTGAGCTTAAACAGCCAGATATTCGGGTTGTGTTTCCAAGCATTGATTATTTGTCCTGAAATAACAGCTATCAAGTTTGTTTCGTTTTGCTCCGAAAGATATTAAAATAAATCCACTTTAGAAGAGGCAAACTTTTGAAAAGATTAACTATCGAAAATCCTTTGAGGTTCTATACAAAGGGCTTACTTTTGCACTCTGTTCTCAAAACTACTAAAATCAATGCAAGCATCCGTAAAAATTTTTGCCGGTAATGAGTCTTTGAAACTGGCAGAAGCTATTGCCGCAGCCGCCGGTAAGCAGCTCAGCGCCGTCTCAATTCAAAAATTCAGCGATGGAGAATTTCAGCCACGATTCAATGAATCTGTGCGCGGTGATCATGTTTTTATTGTACAATCTACAAGCGCCCCTTCTGACAATCTAATGGAATTATTAATGATGATTGACGCTGCACGTCGGGCATCCGCAGGTTATATTACTGCAGTAATTCCATACTATGGCTTTGCTCGTCAGGATAGAAAAGACCGTCCGCGAGTGGCTATCGCTTCTAAACTTATCGCTAATCTATTGACAGTTGCCGGTGCGGATCGTGTAATGACTATGGATTTGCATGCACCTCAAATTCAAGGTTTCTTTGATATTCCGGTAGACCATCTGGACAGCTCCGCAATATTTATCCCTTATATTGAGCGGCTCAATTTACAGAACTATGTATTTGCAGCTCCGGATGTAGGTAGCACCAATCGAGTGAGAGAGGTGGCCAGCTATTTCGGTGCTGAAATGGTGATCTGCGATAAATACAGAAAGAAAGCCAACGAAGTAGGTTCTATGACCGTAATAGGTGATGTTACCGGAAAGCACGTGATTCTGATTGATGATATCGTGGACACTGCTGGTACTTTATGTAAAGCCGCTTCTTTGCTGAAAGAAAAAGGCGCATTGAGTGTAAGAGCATTCTGTACCCATCCGGTATTAAGTGGCAAAGCTTATGAAAACATTGCCAATTCTGATCTGGAGAAACTGGTAGTTTGCGATACCATTCCATTAAAACAGCAATTAGATAAAATTGAAGTATTATCTACGGCACAACTATTCTCAGTTGCCATCCGTAATACCTTTGAAAACAAGTCTATTACAAGTTTATTTGCTCATAAACCTAAATTAACTTAATTTTGCGCACTCTTTTACCTTTTTGGGGCAAGAAGAGTAACTGTCTAACCAAAAAAATTCGGTATTGCCCTCTGGGGCACAGTGTTTGTAAAACCAAATTTAATTAAATAGCGATTCAGTTGTAGATGTTCACCGAATTATCGTTTGCCGCTGAAAAGTCAATCTAAGCAAAAGAATATGAACACAGTTGTTATTGAAGGACAATTGAGAACCGATTTAGGTAAAAAAGCTGCCCGCACTTTACGCAGCCAAGGAAATGTATTAGGTGTAATCTATGGTGGTAAAGAAGAGGTACACTTTTATGCACCGCTTTTGGCTTTCCGTCCGTTGATTTACACTCCTGCTTTCCAAATTGCAGAAATCAAAGTTGATGGCAAATCTTACAAAGCAATCGTAAAGGATTTACAATTTGATGTAGTAACTGACCGTTTGAACCACATCGATTTATTGGAATTAGTAGAAGACAAAAAAGTTACTGCTGAGCTTCCATTCATCTTCGAAGGTCAGCCTGCTGGTGTAAAAGCCGGTGGTCGCTTACAATTGCGCTTGAAAAAAATCAAAGTAAGAACTTATCCTAAATATCTTGCTGATGGTATCAAAGTAGATATCTCTGATCTTCAATTGAATGGTAACCTTCGCGTTGAGGATATCAAAGTTGAGAATATGGAGCTTATGATGCCTGGTCGTCAGCCAGTAGCGTCTGTAGTAATGACGCGTGCATTGCGTCAGGCTGAAACTGAAGCTGCTAAAGCCGATAAAAAATAAGTTTCACTTTATACATCTTTTTCTTAAAGGCTGCCTGCAAAAGGGCAGTCTTTTTTATTTTGTCCGGCCATTTTCGGACAAGTTATAATTATATTTTGGCCTAATTTTGCAGCAGTATGGAAGAGCCTTTACAATATCCCGCTATAGAAGAAGTATCGCTGTATGAAAGAATTGGCGGCGAGGCCGCACTCAATCAATTGCTTGACAAATTCTATGATTTGGTTTATAGCCATCCTAGAATCAGCAGGCTGTTTAAAGGCGACAAAGAGATCATCAAGCATAAGCAAAAATGCTTTCTCACTCAATTCCTGGGTGGGCCGCCACTTTATTTGGAAACCTACGGTCACCCACGCATGAGGGCAAGGCATTTGAGTCACCCCATAACGGAAATGGACGCAAATGACTGGCTGGCCTGCATGTCGCAGGCTATTGGTACCTTGCCTATCTCTGAAGCGCTGAAGGATGAACTCTTTGCCAGATTTCCACGTACAGCATTTTTTATGGTAAACAGCCCAATGCCCGGCACTTAATGCTTCCGAGCTACAATACATCTATCGCATGAGCATGCCATGCATACACAAACATGATGCATTGAGGCAATAAGCTTAATTATTTTACTACTCGCAACACAAGCTATTTTTCGCATTTTTATGAAACAGAATTCTCTTCTGCCTGCTTATCTGGCACTGGCAGTGGTATGTTTGGTATGGGGCACTACCTATTTTGCCATTAGAGTGGGCGTGGAGCATTTTCCACCCTTTTTATTTTCCGGCATCCGTCAGGTAATAGCCGGTGGTATCATGCTCTTGGTACTCAAAATATCGGGCAAATTACAGGTCCATCGCTCAGATATTATCAATCAATCTGTACTGGGTCTGCTGATGGTGGCCTTGGGTAATGGCGTCATCGGATGGAGTGAGCGTTTTATCAGCAGCGGACTGGCGGCATTGATTTGCTCGCTCATTCCTGTATTTGTCGTGGTCATAAGTTTCGTTTTGGGTTTCGACCGTCAAAAGCAACACATACTCATCATTGTCGGATTGTTGCTGGGCTGCATGGGCATCGCATTGATTTTCCGGGATAATCTTGCCGACCTGACCAATAAAGAATATTTTACCGGCATGCTGGTGGCCTTTGGGGCTTGCCTGGCCTGGGCCTACGGAAGTGTGATTTCCAAATATCGATTAAAAGCGAGCAATAATATCTTTCAAAGTGCTGCACTACAATTATTTACAGGTGGATTAGCTTTGTTTGTACTCAGTGCTCTTCTCGATGATTATTCAGAACTCCAATATATTACCCCTGATAGCATCTGGGCTTTGGTCTATCTTATTGTAGT
>DATGQB010000149.1:0-7078 GCA_035304405.1 Edaphocola sp. | reverse complement strand
TTTAAAAGAAAATTATTATGGCAAATAATCCACAAAATAGTGAAAAAAGCATAATAAATTATGGTTTTTGAGCTATTGAAGTGGATTAGAAGCAAGAATAATTTTATATAAAGAGTCTAATGCGTAATCTGGGTTTAAAAGGCTGTTTCAGCATACAAGGTAATGATTGCCCTCTGCTGCTTATTCCTTTACTTGTAGTTTGAGATATTTGTTTAATTTTAGTGGCTCAAGACGGGCTTTGCCTGTGCTACTTACCACTATGTTTGGACTTTATATTCGTAATCGATGGTTTATATTGCTTTCTGTCCTGTCAGTGCTTTGCATGGCAGCATTTTTTGTTGAGCCACTTTGGTACCTTGCTTTCCCATTGATTTGGATATTTGCCATACTCACACTCACCGATTTTATTGTATTGTTCCTTCCCAAAAATTATATTGATGCCAAGCGTATCCTTGCAGACCGCTGGCATTTGGGAGAGGATAACTCGGTGATGATTGCAGTGCACAACAAAAGGAATATTGCGCATAAAATTGCTGTTATAGACGAATTGCCAGATGCTTTTCAGGCCAGAAAGTTCAAGCTTTCCTGGGAAATGCCGGCCAAAGGCAGCGTACAGAAAGCGTTTTCTTTAAAACCACTGCGTCGCGGACTCTATAGTTTTGGCAATATAAATGTGTTTGTAGCCACAAAGTTGGGTTTACTCGAGCGCAAACTTGTAATTAACACACCGCAATCCGTTAAAGTATATCCTACTACTAAATATTTGGCTTCTTATCAGTTGTTGGCTCAGGGCAATCGTTATGGTCTTCCAGGTGAAAAGAAAATCCGGAAGATGGGCAGTAGTATGGAGTTTGAGCAGATTAAGGAATATGTTATGGGGGATGATATTCGTACCATAAACTGGAAGGCTACCGCGCGCCGCGGTCATATGATGGTGAATACATTCACAGACACCCGCTCGCAACAGATTTATTGTATTATCGATAAGGGCAGAACCATGAAAATGCCTTTTGAAGGAATGAGTTTGATGGATTATGCTATTAGGGCGGCATTGGTATTTGCCAATGTAGCCCTTCAGAAACATGACAGGGCCGGGCTCATAACCTTTTCTTCGGCTGTGGACGATTTAATTGCAGCTGATAATAACGGTAGGCAGATGCAGAGGATTTTGGAGGTGCTTTATCGTCAGGAGACCAATTTTGCCGATGCAGATTATGAGTCTCTTTTAAATGTATTACACAAAAAATTATCACAGCGCTGCTTTTTAATGCTGTTTACCAATTTTGAATCTTTGTCTTCCCTAGAACGACAATTACCTTACCTTCGTATGTTGGCTAAGCGGCATTTGTTGTGTGTGGTATTTTTCGAGAATACGGCGCTTCAAAGTTTGGTAGATGGTGAGGCCGAGCGTATTGAGGATATTTATAAACAAACAATTGCGGAGCGATTTATGTTTGAAAAGAAAATTATGGTAAAAGAGTTGCGGAGGGCAGGAATCATCACCATACTCACCAGACCTGATCAGCTTACCGCTACCGTAGTTAATAATTATTTGGAATTAAAATCAAGGCAAGAGCTTTAGTATTTTTGCCCTGGAGAATAGAGCAATGAGTGTACACGACAAGAAAATAATATTAGGAGTATCCGCTAGTATTGCAGCCTATAAAACACCTGATTTGGTACGTCTTCTGGTCAAGCAAGGCGCAGAGGTACAGGTGGTTATGACCCCTGCAGCTGCCGACTTTGTAACACCACTAAGCCTGGCTACTGTTTCAAAAAGAGAAGTGTTTAAAGACGTGAGTAATGAGGCGCACTGGCACAATCATGTAGCGCTTGGTCGCTGGGCCGATTTGATGCTCATAGCACCTTGTAGTGCCAACACATTAGCCAAATTGGCAAACGGACTTTGCGATAATATGGTGCAAGCTGTATACCTTTCGGCTACATGTCCTGTTATGATTGCTCCGGCAATGGATGTAGATATGTGGGAGCACCCGGCTACGCAGCATAATTTGGAACGCTTAAAGAGCTTCGGGGTGCAAATCATAGAACCTGAGTATGGCGAGCTAGCAAGTGGTTTGGTGGGCAAAGGGCGTATGGCTGAGCCTGCACACATCGTTAGCCATATTGATGCATTTATGTCAGCAGAGCATTTTGTTCCTACAGAGGTTCAGCGTGCGCTGATAACCGCTGGACCCACGTACGAAAAGCTGGACCCTGTACGTTTTATAGGTAACCATGCTACGGGTAAAATGGGTATTGCTTTTGCTCAGGTGCTTGCAGAGCAGGGTGTAGCAGTAGATTTGGTCTTGGGCCCTACGAACGAAACGATTGAACATAGAAATATTACTATACATAGAGTAGAGTCGGCACAGGAGATGTATGATGCTTGTGTGAAGGTCTTTCCGGATGTTCAGCTGGCCGTAATGACAGCCGCTGTTGCGGATTTCAGGCCGGCCGTTCAAGCGGATAAGAAGATTAAAAAGAAGGAAGGTGAGGAAAATATGGTGGTAGAGCTAGTGAAGAATCCAGATATTCTGGCTAGCCTCGGAGCGGTGAAGCAAAATCAGTTGCTCGTAGGTTTTGCTCTGGAGACCGATAATGAATTGGAGAATGCGCAAAAGAAATTGCTTAAGAAAAAAGCAGATTATATAGTGCTCAATTCACTAAACGATAAAGGTGCAGGTTTTGGCACGTCAACCAATAAGGTTTCGGTGATAAGTGCCAACCAGGTGTTTGAAGTGCCTTTGCAGTCAAAATACGAGGTGGCAAAATCTGTCTTAAAATATATAATGACAAAATGAAGAATATAATACTGAGTATTTGCCTTGCGCTAACAAACGTGTTGTCCGTGGCGGCTCAGGAGCTGAACGCTAAGGTAACCGTGCGCGCCACACGCATTCAAGGTGTGGACCAAAAGTTGTTTGAGACTTTGGAAAATGCGCTCAATCAACTGGTGAATAATACTAAGTGGACTGAGGACAATTATAAACCGCATGAGCGGATAGAATGTGCCTTCCTATTGAATGTAAATGCAAGAAATGGAAATACTTATAGCGGTACACTTACCATCACTGCCTCTAGGCCCGTTTACAACACCACTTATATGAGTCCATTAGTGAATCATATAGACAAGGATGTCTCATTTAAATATGAGCAGGGGCAACTGGTGGAGTTTGACATAGCCAGAGTGCGTGGAGCCGACCCTAGTGCGGCAAATTTGCCGGCTATTATCGCCTATTATGTATATGTCATCTTGGGAATGCACTATGATTCTTTCAGTCAGGGTGGGGGTACCGAGTACTACAAGAAGGCCCAACAAATAGTCATCAATGCACCGGACGAAGCCGGTATCAACGGATGGAAATCAAGTGAGGTTAGTATGAAAAACCGATTTTATCTGATTGACCAATTTTTGAATCCGCGTTTTGCAAGTTTCAGACCTTACCTTTATGTTTATCACAGATATGGAATGGATCAAATGGCAGAAAAGACGGTGGAAGGTTCTCGCGCAATTCTTGATGGCATAAATTCTTTGGAGACTCTGAACAAGGAAAATCCATCAAGTATTCTGCTTCAATTCTTTTTTACAGCAAAGGGGCCGGAGTATATTAATATTTTGCGAGGAATACCGGAAGCAGACAGAAAAAAATATGCGGCCCGCCTAGCTTCGATTGATATTCCTAATGCAGCCCGATATAATGATATTAAGTAGAAACCGACGAATAAAGAGTATAGTAGTATTTTTAGCATTGATGATAGTTTCTTGCAAGGATAATCCAGGTAAGGCTCCTGTGCCGCCGGATAAAATGTCGGCTATTTTGTTTGATATGCAAGCAGCTGAGGCTTATAGCGCCTATATTGATGAGAAAACTCATCCATCAAAGAAAAATTTGGATACTTTGGCAGTATATTACGCTGCTGTTTTTCAAAAGCATAACTTAGATTTGCAGCAGTGGGATGAGGCCATAGATTGGTATCTCAAGCAACCTGATTTGTGGCAGCAAGTACTACAGAGTGTAGCAGACTCAGCAATGAAGTATGCTCCTGCCGAAGGTTCTGAAAAAAGCGGAGATGCTGGTCTTGGTCCTGATTCCAACCTTGTAACGGATACCATGCTTACAGACTCCATGCCCGTATCTGCACCGCAATTGCGTCAACCATCTGTAAAGGAAGTGTTGCCTATGGGAGCAGATAAAGAAGAGTTGGACGCCATCAAGCAAGAAGCAAAAGCAAAAAAAGAAGCATTGGAAAAAGTGAAAAATGAAAGATAAGTTGTATTTACGTTTTTTATTGGGCGCCTGTTTGAGCACAGTCCTGTTTACTGCCTGTAAGCCAGAGGTAATGTTGCCAAAGCCACGTGGCTATTTCAAACTTGATTTGCCCCAGGAGCATAGTTATACTCTTTTTGATAGTCTCGGATTTCCTTACACATTTGAGTATCCCGAGTACGGACACATTGTACAGGATACCAATCTAATTGTAGAAGAAAATGAGCCTTATTGGGTGAATGTAAATGTACCACAGCTAAACGCCATGATTTACTTGAGTTACAAGACTATTAAACCGGGTGTTTCATTAAATAGTTTGGTTCAGGAAAGTTATAAACTCACGGCCGCACATAGAGAGCGCGCAGATTTTATTGATGCCAACGAATTTGAGTCTAAGACGGGGCTTTCTGCGGTATTTTACACCGTAGGAGGAAATGCAGCCAGTACGTACCAGTTTTATGCCACCGACAAGCAAAAACACTTTATTCGCGGGGCTTTATATTTTAATAGTGCACCAAATGCAGACTCAGTTGCGCCCGCCGCAAACTTTTTGAGAAAAGATATCGAACACCTTATAAACACTTTGCATTTTCGTTAGAAAAAGCATTAAATTTGCAGCGCTAAATGTAAGCCTAGTGGGCCCTGTAGTTCAATGGATAGAATAGAAGTTTCCTAAACTTTAGATCCAAGTTCGATTCTTGGCGGGGCTACAAAATAATATTTCTCGCTCATCTTACCATACAGTAGTAGCATGGCGAGAGCTATTAATTTTCTGTTTTCAGATTATTTCTCTCACATTTTAAATTAAAAATCACAATGGAATTTCGTATTGAGAAAGACACCATGGGCGAAGTAAAAGTTCCTGTAAATGCTTATTACGGTGCCCAAACGCAGCGCTCTATTGATAACTTTAAGATTGCGCAAGATATCAATAGAATGCCAAAAGAAATAATTGAAGCCTTTGCATATTTGAAAAAGGCCGCTGCGCAAGCCAACCAAGAGTTGGGGGTGCTACCGGAAGAAAAAGCCAAACTGATTGCGCAGGTGTGCGACGAAATTCTGGAGGGTAAATTGAACGACCAGTTTCCATTAGTGGTATGGCAAACGGGTTCTGGTACCCAATCTAATATGAACTGTAATGAGGTTATCGCGTACAGGGGGCATGTACTCGCCGGCGGTAAACTCACTGATGAAAAGAAAGTATTGAATCCGAATGATGATGTAAATAAATCTCAGTCTTCTAATGACACCTTCCCAACTGCAATGCACATTGCTGCTTATAAAATGTTGGTAACGGTAACTATTCCTGGCTTGGAAAAACTCAGAGATACGCTTGAGGAAAAGTCCAAGGCCTATATGAAAGTGGTGAAAATCGGTCGTACTCACTTGATGGACGCTACACCGCTCACCCTCGGTCAGGAAATTTCAGGCTATGTAGCACAGCTCAATTATGGTATCAGAGCTATCAAAAACTCTTTACCGCATCTGGCTGAGCTTGCATTAGGTGGAACCGCCGTTGGTACCGGCCTTAATACCCCAAAAGGTTACGACGTATTGGTGGCTAAAAAAATTGCTGAACTTACTGGGCTCCCTTTCGTGACTGCGCCTAATAAGTTTGAAGCCTTGGCTGCTCATGATGCCATCGTAGAAGCTCACGGAGCCTTGAAAACTGTTGCTTGTAGTCTGATGAAAATTGCAAATGACGTGCGTTTGTTAGCATCTGGCCCTCGCGCGGGTATCGGAGAAATCCACATTCCGGATAATGAGCCAGGTTCTTCTATCATGCCTGGTAAAGTAAACCCAACTCAGTGTGAGGCATTAACTATGATTGCTGCACAAGTATTGGGTAATGATGTGGCTATCAATGTGGGTGGTGCTACCGGCCATTTTGAACTGAATGTTTTCAAACCTGTAATGATTTACAATTTCTTACATTCTGCCCGCCTTATCGGAGAAGGTGCTGTAAGCTTTAATGATAAATGTGCAGTAGGCATCGAACCCATCCAAAAAAATATAGATGCACACGTTAGCAACTCATTGATGCTGGTTACAGCGCTGAATACTAAGATTGGTTACTATAACGCAGCTGGTATTGCTCAGGATGCGCACAAGCGGGGTATCACGTTGAAGCAAGCAGCTTTGGAATACAAATTGAAAGGTCTTGATTTCGAACACATGACTGAAGAGCAATTTGACGAGTGGGTGGTGCCTGCGAATATGTGCGGTAAAATCGACTAGCATTGAATAAATCATACCCTTTGCAAAATGGGTGGCCATATCATTGGCCACCCATTTTCTGTATGCAGTTTTACCACCATACTTTGTTCATACAGTACGTATTTATAAAATTTTGAGCTCTTGTTGATGTCGCACTGGTGTTAGTACCAACACATGCTCAATGTGTTTGCACTAAAGGCCTTAGTCTACAAAAGGGAGATATGATAAATAGCAAAGTCAGCAGAATAATACCTTATCTATGTATGTGTAATCATTGCTGGGGAAATAATTGTCTCTATTATTTGCACAAAGCCATATTTCCCAATTAGTGAAATAGTAAATGGGACGTGCTTTACGCCCGCCCCTTTGCTTTTTGGTGTTTTCCAAAGGTTAGCTTTTATTGGATTACAACTTGGTGAAAATCTTTCTGATTTTATCTCCCTTACTGGTTTGAATTTCAATAATATAGGTGCCTGCTTGCAAGTTAGCAGTGTTTATGGAGTTGCTTTGCTTATTGATCAACAATATCAGACGGCCTTGAGCGTCATAAATGCTCATTTGTCTGACATCTCTGCCATTAGCCTCTATGT
>DATGQB010000148.1:0-33400 GCA_035304405.1 Edaphocola sp. | reverse complement strand
TCTAATACGGTATTGATAACTCTTACGGGATGATGAGCATCTATTAACTCATCCAAACTTGGCGGAAGTAACATCGCCTGTTGCTGATTATACGTCTTAAAGACTACCTTTGATGTACACATACAACATCATAGACGTAAATCTATGAGGAAAGGATGGCTTCGGTCGTCCCTTTTTTTTTCACATTTCCACATATAATAGAGGCTGCCCTTTTGAGACAGCCCCTTATATATATTCACTATGGGTATATCAGCGTTTAGCTTTTGTTTACAACCACTATCACTATTGATTACCTATTGGTGGTAGTGGTACTACGCTGTGTAGTGGTAGAGCGGCTAGAGCTAGAGCTGTTGCTGCTACGTTTTGTGGCTGTACTGGTTCTGCTAGGTGCAGACTGTACCTGACGAGTGCTGGAACTACTACCAGACCTATTGGTACTGCTACTCGGAGTAGCCTGACGCTGTGGCGTATTAGACTGCCGCGGAGCTACCCTTTGGCTATTGCTTGCTGGTTGCTGAGCAGGCCGTGTAGTGTTTCTGCTAGGCTGATTGGCATTTGTATCTTGCACATTCGTGCGCTGGCCACCTGAGGTGTTCACGTTTCGGTCCACACTCATACTATTCCTTTGCTGGGTAGCAGGACTAGTGGTGTTACGATTGGTGTTAGTAGCCGGGCTAGTACTTCTACTACCGCTCTCATTCACGATTCTGCTACTCGCCTCAATGGTTCTAACATTTTTGATATCTACAGGTTTGGCAGAGCGGGCTGCACTTTGCACATCCGGACGATACATACTTATGTTATTACCTCTTACAGAAGCAGCGCCTCTACTGTTGCCATCTTCCAGGCGATACACTTTTATTGGCTTGCGCACAGCGCTCTCTACATCTCCTCTACTTGGGCCAAGAATGTAATTTCTACCTCCAGACCTATCGTAGTTATTGATAACAGTAGTGTTGTTATAGACATTATACACGTTTACGTTGCGCATATATCTGTTGTAACCACCGGTGTAATAGATTTTGGCTCTAGGAACGAAGGTCCAGCAGTTAAAACCTACATGATTGTTATAACTCATATGAATGTGCAGGCTAGGACCTAAAGGAGCCCATCCATAATACCCGCCACCTTGGCGCCAGAGCACCCAGGCTGGTCCCCACACGCGGCCGGGAATCCATATCCAACCAATCATTGGGTCGTATGCCCATCTACCGTAGTGGAATGCTGCCCACCCCCAGGCATAACTACTCATCCAGGTATTACCATATTGAGTCATAGCCCAGTAACCATTGGTTTGGTATGGTACGAAGCCATTAGCTACTCTTGGTACCCATACCATACCCCAACGGGGGTCGCGGTACCACTGACCATGAGGAGCCAGCTCATGATAGAAGGCCAGATAATCTGTACTATAAGGATTATAATTATAGTCGTCGTTGTATCCATAGTTTGAATAAGGATCGTTAGGATATTGTGCATGTGCCTGCTCAGTACCTAATCCCATCCAAGCCGCAGCTGTAAGACCAGTTGCCAATGCTATGCGTCCGAATATTTTGCTAAGCTGTCTCATCGCTCTAAAATTTTAAGGTTCTTTAATTGCTTTTGTTACTGTAATAGACGTAGAATGGATGATTAAGTTTAAAAGCTGTAGAAGTTTAGTAGCATATTTTTTTGAAAATACTCACTTTTCCCAGATAAAAGGCTCTCAACGACCCAACTAACTCTCTGAAACATGCCTGCCCCGGTGCCGGAGGGCCTATCTATAATCTGCTTGGACAAGCAACACGAAGTATCCCAAATAGTATCAGACAAGCCCGAGCATTGTGAGGGAGTACAGTACAACCTACAATTTATACCAATAAAACTTCCTGTTACTACATTTTGGAGTAGTCATATTTCGGGGCATAAACAACAAAACTAAAAAAGCGTGGAAGCCCTAAGGGCTGTCCACGCTTTGGTATAAACAAAAGGAATGCTGCTTAATCAGGTTTATTACCATCCAGAAAAGTATTAATGGTACTGATGTTGCCTTTGCCGTTGCTTTCATCTACTTTGTAGGAAGAAAGAAAAGGTTTGGCAGAGTCGTCGATGGGCTCGTCACCATTATTTCTTCTCAGATATGCAGGTATATTTTCGATTTCTTCGGTGTTATTACCGTGGAAGCCAAAGCTCATTCTTCTCAGGCGTTCTGCACGCTCTTCAAGAATGCGTTTTTGCTCTTCGAATGCTTTTCGCTCTTCTATTTCCTGAGGCGTAAGCACACGCTCACCTATACGCACGTTGCTGTCAGCAGTACCAGTACTGAAGGTTTGGCTATAGTTTACCACCGACTCTCCCGAATGGGCAGAAGCCTCAACGGCAGGCTTTGGCTCTAAGCTCTTCAGCTCGGAGGCCTTAGGCAATTCTAACTCAAACGTTGTTCCCACTTGAATGCCATTGGCCGGGGCAGCGACTGGTTCTGGCTGTACCAGTCTTAGCGCCATAGGGTCAAGCTCGGCCGGTGGTTGCTCCGGGCTGACAGCTTCAGTAGCGGCCGGTGTGCCTGGTTGCTGTAAGGTAACTACGCTGGGTGTCTGCGTGCTGCGTTGCTGCACCTCGTCCAGCTGGCTTTTTACCTCATTTTGGTGAAATCCTGTAGCGATGATGGTAACTGCGATGGCTTCTCCCAGACTAGGGTCGTGACCCATACCTAGGATAATATCACAGTTGTTTCCTGCTTGGTCTTGCACATATCCTTGAATGATTTCCAACTCATCAAGAGTATGCTCAAAATCGCCCTGCGCAGAAGTCACGTTCAACAATATCCATTTAGCGCCTGAGATATCATCATCATTCAGCAATGGAGAGTTTAATGCTTCTGTAACCGCTGTATAAGCGCGATTTTCGCCAGCTGCAGTAGCACTACCTAGGATTGCTACACCTCCGTTTTTCATCACGGTTTGAACGTCGTTAAAATCGAGGTTTACACGGCCATCAACAGTGATGAGGTCAGTAATACATTTTGCGGCGGTAGCCAAGATGTTATCAGCTTTGGCAAAGGCCTGAGTGAAAGGCAGATTACCAAACTGCTGACGCAATTTATCATTAGAAATGATAAGGATAGTGTCTACATGCTCGCGCATACTGGCAATACCGCTCTGCGCCTGAGACATTCTTCTGCGGCCTTCGTAGGAAAACGGCGTAGTAACAATACCTACTGTAAGAATGCCTAGGTCGCGGCAGGTTTTTGCAATAACGGGTGCCGCTCCTGTACCAGTACCTCCACCCATACCGGCAGTGATAAAGGCCATTTTTGTATTTACGGTAAGTATTTTTTCGATTTCGTCAATAGACTCTTCTCCAGCTTGCTTACCGATTTCCGGATTGGCACCGGCACCCAGACCCTGAGTGAGATGAGGCCCTAACTGAATTTTGTTAGGAATAGGGCTTTGGGCAAGCGCTTGAGAATCGGTGTTACAAACTATAAAGTCCACGCCTTCAATGCCTAATTCGTACATTGAGTTTACAGCATTTCCGCCTCCACCGCCTACACCAATCACTTTGATGATTGAAGATTGGTTTTTTGGAATTTCGAAATGTATCATAATTACTAGTTTATTTTGGGTTAGTAAAGTTTTATAAGTCGAATTTTAGTTCAAGGTTTCGTCGTCTCTCTCAGAAAACAATTCCTTAATACTGTTTTTAAAAGTTCCGTAAATGGAAGCCACACGCTTGGCAATATCCATCTTGGGTTTACGTTCCTTTTGAGTGTCTTCATCTTCCTGTAAAGCTTCAGGCTCTTCGTAAGCGATACCCTCGGGCTGAGACTGAGCCGGCTCGGCATGAGGCGTGGCTACTATTGCTTCCGGAGCAGGTGCAGCAGGCTTTTCTTCATGCATCATATTGGCATCCTTAGCCTGATATTTAACATTGCTGCTTTCCAGGTCCAAAAAGCCTTTCAAAATCAGGCCAATACATGTTGCGTACATTGGATTTTGGATTACCTCATCATATCCGGGAGCCAAATGTTCAATAGGGAGGCCAATGCGCGTATTCAGTCCGGTTTTGAATTCGGTAAGCTGTTTTAAATGCTTGAGGCTACTACCACCACCGGTGAGCACGATACCACCATGCAGCTTCTTATCCAAATCATGCTGCTTCAGATGATACACCACATATTCCAGAATTTCTTCCATTCTGGCCTGAATAATATTGGAAAGAGTGCGAGCAGAAAGATTTCTGCTTGGCAGCCCCTTTAGACCAGGGATGGAAATATACTGATTGGCGCTGGCTTCCTCAGCAATGGCTGTTCCGAACTGAACCTTCAGTTGCTCCGCCTGAGCTTTCAGGACACCAAGGCCGGTTTTAATGTCATTGGTAATATTAGTACCCGCAAAAGGTATTACCGCTGTATGCCGCAAAATACCATCTACAAAGACTGCCATATCTGTAGTACCACCACCGATATCCACAATAGCCACACCGGCCTCTAGGTCGTCGTCTCCAAGTACTGCAGAAGCAGATGCCAAAGGCTGCAACACTATATCCATAGTATGCAGGCCCGCATCGCTCACACAGCGCTCAATATTGCGGATTGCCGTTTTATCGCCGGTGATGATATGAAAATTGGCGCCAAACTTGGTACCGTTCATACCTATCACTTCGCGCTCGGGCACATTAGTGTGATTATCTACAGAAAACTCCGTAGGGATGATGTCGATAATCTGGTCACCGGCCGGAATGTGCGTTTTGCTTTGGTCATTGATAAGCAGTTGAATTTCCTGCTTAGTAATGATGTTTTCGGCACTGGTTCTCACCCTGTCTCCTCGCGAAGGAATACTCTTAATATGTTGTCCAGCAATGCCTACATACACATTGTGCACTTCAAGATGCGGATTATTTTCTCTAAGATTGTTAATAGCCCGTTTAATGGAAGTGATACATTGTTCCAGATTTTGCACGACGCCATGGTTTACGCCATGGGAGTCTGCTTTACCGAAGCCGATAACTTCAATCTTGCCGAATTCATTTTTTCGTCCGGCAATAGCTACGACTTTGGTGGTACCAATGTCCAATCCTACAATAATTGGGCTTTCTTTTGTACTCATATCGCTCAGTTTTTTGGGTGTAATACTTTATAATATTTTTTTTAATGCTCTTTTTGCTCGGATTGTGCCACCATTATGCTATCTGTCTTGGTGGCTTCTGTTTCTTCTTTTGCCGGTTCTTTTGGCGGTACCCATCCCAGTGAAGGTGATGCTACTACCTGACCCTTGAAACGAATATCCAACAGCTCATATTTGTCCCAACCTATTTTGTTGGCCACCTCCTTATAGAACGCCAGGAGATTATTCAGCTTTTGCTCTATATTAGTGGTATCGCCAAATTTAATTTTTTGTGCACCCAAGGTGGTATAGAGTTCAAACTGATTATTCGCAGTCATATCCACTTGAGTGATTTGTGCATTCCAAAAGCTATCTTGCTTGATATATCTGCTTAAACAGGCAATACTGGCAATGCCACTTTCATAAGCCGAATCATTTCCCGGCTGTCTAAAGTTTGTAAATACCGGCACAGAATATGCATAGCGCTCGCTTAGCGGCATTTCATAGCCATCTTCATCAAGATAGAAACTCTTACCCTTGTCTGTAAATACTCTGGCCACCGGTACCCTTTGTACTACTTCAATATTCAGTCTTAACTTACTATCCACAAACACTTCGGCATCCTTTACCCAAGGGTTGGAGCGCACAATATTCTCAATTTCATCAACATTTATAGATGCAATAGTTTGTTGTTTGAGCACCACACCGGCTTTGGTCAACAAATCTGCCACATCATCCTTTCTTAAAAAATTTTCCTCCTTACCTTCATTCTTCAGCGTGATAACCAGCTCCTGAATAGTATCTTGCGCTTGCTTTTGACGGGCAGCAATAAGCAATGCTACGATTCCGGTCAATAGCAAAGTAGTCGCAATGAAGCGCTTAACTTTCCTGGCTGATATTTTCTTTTCCTTACTCATTAATGAATGAAGCTGCTATCTTGCTGCAATAATCTTTTGTAATGGTGATACCAACTTGTCTATATCTCCGGCACCAGCCGTAATAAATACTTCCAAAGGTGCATTCTCGGCATATGCCAGTAGTCCTTCCTTGGTAAGTATGGTTACATTCGGATTGCCCATTCTTTGCTTAATCATTTCGCTGCTCACCCCTTCCATAGGTAGCTCTCTGGCAGGATAAATATCCAGTAGGATGACCTCATCTGCCAGGTCTAATACGCGAGCAAAATCATCAGCAAAGTCATTGGTGCGGCTGTATAAATGTGGCTGGAATGCGATTACGATTCTCTTTTTAGAAAACAGTGTACGTGCACTCTTGATGAGCGCCTGCAACTCCTCCGGATGGTGGGCATAATCGTCGATATACACATATTTTTCGTTCTTCACCACATATTCAAAACGACGCTTAACGCCTCTGAAGCTGGCAACGGCACTTTTTATGGCATCCGGCTCTATCCCGAGTTGCAAAGCCACTGCGATGGCTGCAACGCAGTTTTCCACATTATGCATGCCGCCGATATTCAGTGCGATATCCGGCATATAAGCTCCATTCCCCATTAAATCAAAAACATAGGAGCCGTTTCTCATCTGAATATGATCGGCATAAAAGTCTGCTCCCGAGCTCTGCAGGCTATACGTACGTTTTGTATGCCCTTGCAGGAGGTTGCCCTGCTTAAGTCCGTGCTTGCGGATGAGTACCCCATTGGGTTTGATATTTTTGGTGTACTCGATATAAGCTTCTTGCACAGCTTCGGCCGTGCCGTAAATATCCAAATGGTCAGGGTCCATAGCTGTGAGTACAGCTATATCCGGGTGCAATTTCAGAAAGCTTCTGTCATACTCATCGGCCTCTATGACCGCAACCTCATTGCCATTATCGGCATGCCAGTAATTAGTATTATAATTAACAGAGATACCGCCCAAAAATGCAGTACATCCGTAACCGGTTTCTCTGAGTATATGTGCTATCATGGTACTAGTAGTGGTCTTGCCATGGGTACCCGCCACCGTAATTGAGAACAAAGACTGAGTAATCCATTGCAATGTGTCGGAGCGCTTATAAACCGGATAATTTTGCTCTTGATACCAATTAAAGATTTTATTGTCTTTAGGAATCGCAGGAGTATAAATCACTACATCGGCGTCTTCCCATACCGATGCGAGCTCATCTTTAAAACTGATGGCAATACCTTCCTGGCTAAGCCTATCGGTAAGCTCAGTGGCTGTGCGGTCATAACCTTTTACTACCGCCCCCTTTTGCTTAAAAAAGCGAGCCAGAGCGCTCATACCAATGCCCCCGATTCCAATAAAGTATATATTTTTTATTTGCTCTATATTCATAACTATGCGTTTTTTCCGGCCAGCCTGCCCACGATATCCGCAATGCGGTCATCAGCATCTGTGATAGCCATATTTTTAATATTTTGCTGCATGGACAATTGCGTTTGTTCATCCCCCATCAAACTCAGGAGCTTAGGTACCAACTCCTGCTGCACCTGCTCATTTTTCACCATCCATGCCGCATTCTTCTGCACCAATGCTATTGCATTGCTCGTTTGATGGTCTTCTGCCGCGAATGGATAAGGCACAAATACTACCGGCTTACCGATAATACAAAGCTCTGCAATAGCTATGGCTCCTGCTCTGGACACTACA
This sequence comes from Edaphocola sp., assembly GCA_035304405.1. Taxonomy (GTDB): domain Bacteria; phylum Bacteroidota; class Bacteroidia; order Chitinophagales; family Chitinophagaceae; genus Edaphocola. The sequence goes on along the minus strand of DATGQB010000148.1, from coordinate 25,704 downwards.
ATATCTGCAGCGGCGTAGGCATGCTCCATTTCTTTAATAAAATCGCACACCCTCACCTGTGACGAAAATGGCTGAGCCGCTTGCTGTGCCTTGGCGAAATAAGGCTTACCTGTCTGCCATATAATTTGAATACCTGCATCCACCAAAGTTTGGAGTTGGGCATCAATAGCTTCATTGATGGCTTGGGCACCCAGACTGCCGCCCACGACCAGCAGCGTTTTACGGTGGCTGGGCAGTTGAAATGCTTCCAGACCTTGCGCTTTAGTCACCTTGGACTGTACGATACTGGCACGAACAGGATTGCCTGTATGTATCAGTTTGCTCTTTGGGAAAAAGCGCTCCATATTGTCATAAGCAACGCATATAGCGCCCGCCTTTTTACCTAAAATCTTGTTGCTCTTGCCCGCAAATGAATTTTGCTCCTGAATAAGGGTAGGAATACCCATGGCCTGGGCCGCGCTCAGGATGGGGAAGCTGGCAAAGCCTCCAACGCCTACCGCCACATCCGGCCGAAAGCTTTGGATAATCTCTATAGCCTTTTTTCTACTTTTCCATATTTTGAAAGGCAGACTGATATTCTTGAGCATATTGCTTCGGTTGAAGCCAACAATATCTAGGCCTATGATTTTGTAACCTGCCTGAGGCACCTTTTCCATTTCCATCTTTCCATTAGCACCCACAAATAGCACTTCGGCGCCTGCAAAGCGGCGCTGAATGGCATTAGCTATTGCTATTGCCGGAAAGATATGTCCTCCTGTTCCCCCTCCTGCTATGATTACTTTCATAATATTCAGTTTTAAACTTGTTGGGCGTTTTGCTGTTCCTCACGCACCTGCTTTACTAATTGCTCTTTACCCTCCATCTCATCCACATACCTGCTCACACTTAGAATAATACCCACCGCAACTGCGGTAAATACTATTGACGACCCCCCTTTACTGATAAAAGGCAAGGTTTGCCCCGTAACCGGCACCAGACTCACAGCCACCGCCATATTGATAAGTGCCTGAAACACCAAAGTGAAGCTCAGCCCCAGTGAGAGAAAGGCACCGAAGGCATAAGGGCACCTTCTGTAAATATTGATACTGCGCCAAAGCAGGAGCAGGTAACAAAGTATCACACCAGAGGCCCCCATCAATCCGTACTCTTCTATCACAATGGCAAATACAAAATCCGAATAAGGGTGGGGCAAAAAATTCTTTGCCGTGCTATTGCCCGGACCTTTACCGGTAAGACCACCATTTGCAATGGCAATATTTGCATGATTAGTCTGATAATTGTCGTCCAGTGTTGCTTTATCTTTATTAAAGAAAACTTCTATACGCTTTTCCCAGGTAGCGCCACGGCCTTTACCGGTAATTTTACTTCCCAAGAAAATACAAAGCATTAGGCCAATTCCTGCTGCGGCCATTACCAATATATACTTCAATGGTATGCGACCGATAAAGAACAAAATACAACATGTGAGCCCTAATAATAATGCTGTAGAAAGATTTGCGGGAGCGATGAGGCCGCAAACAATCAACACAGGCATTAGAATGGGCCACAAGAACCCTTTTCTAAAGTCGTTGATAACTTTTTGCTTCAAACTAAGCTGACGGGCCAAGAAGGTGAAAATTGCCAGTTTGGCCAAGTCTGAAGTTTGAATTGTAACCCCTACAAATGGGATGGCTATCCATCTGGAACCGCTATTGATTTCGGCCCCGAAAAACAGGGTATATATCAATAGTGGAATACTGGCCAGATAGAGATATACCGACCATTTCATAAAGGTGGTGTAACGCATTCTATGAAACACGAAAATGACCCCCAGCCCCAAAGCAAGGTAAAAGCCGTGGGACAGCATCAGTTTAAATGGCGTAGTATTATACCTCACCGCGAGCCGGTCTGTTGTACTATATATCAACAACAGGCTAAACGTGGAGAGAATAACCACTATCGACCAGATAACCTTGTCGCCTTTTACGTTTTCAAGAATTTTTTTCATCAATATATTTCAACATTACAATTTCAACACTGCCTCTTTAAACTGGTTGCCTCTATCCTGGTAGTCGGCAAATAAATCAAAACTTGCACAACCCGGTGAAAGCAATACTACATCCCCACTGTCGGCCAGGGCATACGCAGCATTTACGGCATCCACAGCGCTTCTGGTTTCAACAATATTTGGAATCACTTCACCAAAAGACTTTATAATATTCACATTATCTACGCCCAGACATACAATAGCTTTCACTTTTTCTTCTACAAGATCCATTATCTCGTTGTAGTTATTGCCCTTGTCCTGTCCGCCCAAAATCAACACCACAGGTTTCTTCATGCTTTCCAGCGCAAACCATACCGAGTTGAGATTGGTACCCTTACTATCGTTGATAAATTCTACCCCTCTTACAGTGGCTACATATTCCAAACGATGCGCTAAACCACCAAAGGTTTCAAAACAGTCTCTAATCTTCTCCTTACGTATGCCCGCTGCTCTAGCCGAAATACCTGCTGCCATCGAATTAAATTGGTTATGCTGTCCCTTTAAGGCCAAGTCGTGAATAGAAGTAGTCATATCGTCGCCTTCCCATTTGATGTGCATTTCATCATCATTAAGAAATCCTCCGTTATCCATATTGTTTTGAACCTCGCTCATTGTGATAAAAATTGTCCTTGGGTTAATACTATTTTGTTCTAAATATGCTAAACTTGCTTTATCTTCTTTGTTGATTATCAGCACATCTTCCTTGGTCTGGTTTTGTGCAATTTTAAATTTTGCAGCTACGTACTTTTCAAAATCATAATCATACCTGTTCAGATGGTCTGGAGTGATATTGAGTATCATGGCTATATCCGGCCTGAAGGCTACTATATCATCCAACTGAAAACTACTCAGCTCCAACACATACCATTCTTTGGGTGCCAGAGCAATTTGTCGGGCAAAACTGTAACCGATATTGCCGGCAATCGCTACATCCAGCCCTGCTTCCTTAAAAATGTGATAGGTGAGGCTGGTGGTCGTAGACTTGCCATTGGTTCCGGTGATACCCACTATCTTGCTGTCTCCTTTAAACCGGTAGGCCCATTCAATCTCACTTATCAGCTCTATACCTTTCTTTCTTATCTCTTGCACTATACCGGCCTTTTCGGGAATTCCCGGGCTCTTAATCACAATATCAGCAGCGAGAATCTCGTCCATACTATGCTGCCCCTCTTCAAATGCAATGCCCCATTGACTGAGCTCATCTTTATACTGTTGTTTGATGGCAGCCGCATCCGAAACCCATATCTGGTATCCCTTTTGCTTGGCCAATAGTGCAGCGCCATTTCCGCTCTCACCTGCACCAAGTACTACTACTTTTTTCATATTCAATGATTATTGCAATTTCATGGATACCACACTCAATACGGCTAATAATATACCTACAATCCAAAAGCGGGTTACAATTTTGGTTTCATGATAGCCCAGCTTTTGATAATGGTGATGCAGTGGGGCCATTTTAAACAACCTGTGCTCCTGAGCGTAGGCCAAACCTCTTCTTTTCTTTTGATATTTAAAGTAAAATGTCTGGAGTATAACAGAAACATTTTCTACCAGGAAAATACCGCAGAAGATAGGTATCAGCAGCTCCTTACGAACAATTATAGCCATACATGCAATAATACCCCCCAAAGCCAGACTACCGGTATCGCCCATGAACACCTGAGCCGGATAGGTATTGTACCACAAAAATCCAATACAGGCTCCTACAAAGGCACCCATGAATATGCTCAGCTCGCCCAGATTGGGAATGTGCATGATATTGAGATATTCAGCAAAAATGTAGTTGCCTGAGATATAGGCAAACAAACCCAAACACATCCCCACAATAGCCGATACGCCCGTAGCCAGACCATCCAGACCATCCGTAAGATTGGCCCCATTACTTACAGCAGTGATGATGAATATCACAAAGAGTATGTAGATGATAGGGGTGGTCACATGTAAATACCGCTCTCCAAATACGGAGGCAATCTTAGCAAAGCTTATCTCATGATGCTTATTAAAAGGCACACTAGTAATGGCAGACTGCACCCATACATAGGAGCGCTCCTGCCCTGTCTCGTCTCTTCTCACAATTGGCTGCTCACTGACTACCCGCTCGGTGACGTCGTTTACCACAGCAGCTCCCGGCACAATCTCTCTGGTGGTAACTACATGGTCGTTGAAATACATTATGGAACCGATTATGATTCCGAGCCCAACCTGCCCCACCACCTTAAACCGTCCTTTAAGGCCCTCTTTATTTTTGCGAAACACCTTAATATAATCATCCAGAAAACCGATAAGCCCTAGCCAAATAGTGCTTATCAACATCATTATCACATAGATATTGCTGATATCTGCAAACAATATCGTAGGTATAATAATTGCACCCAAAATGATAATACCCCCCATGGTGGGCGTACCCTTTTTAGATGTTTGCCCTTCTAGGCCCAGCTCTCTGATAGATTCTCCAATTTGTTTCTTTCTTAGATAATTGATTACCCGTTTACCCACAACTAAGGAGAGCACCAGCGACAAAATAATCGCCGCAGCCACCCTAAAGGTGATAAACTGAAATACCCCGGCGCCCGCAAGGCCGAAAGCTTCCCTTAAATATTTAAACAAATCGTAAAGCATTCTCTTTTTTATTTTTCAAATAAGGATAACATCTCCATTAACACCTCTCTATCATCAAAATAATGACGCTTTCCATTTATTTCCTGATATGTTTCATGTCCCTTGCCTGCAATGAGGATAACATCATTGGTCTTGGCCATATTCACCGCAGCCTTAATCGCTTCTTTACGATCACTAATCTTCATCATTTTCCTGTACTGAGCCGGGCCAATACCGGCTATCATATCGTCCAAAATCGCCTCCGGGTCTTCTGTACGCGGGTTATCAGATGTAAAGATGGTCATGGTACTTAGGTCGCATGCCACTCTCGCCATTTCCGGTCGTTTCGTTTTGTCTCTATCGCCACCGCAACCCACCACAGTAATAATACCGGCATGCTGCCCAAACTGCTTGATAGTTGACAATACATTTTGCAAGGCATCAGGGGTATGAGCATAATCTACTATACCTAATACCTTTCTGAAAGGTGATTGTATAGTCTCAAACCTTCCGGAAGCGCTGGTGAGCATACTCAGGGCTGTGAGCACTTCTGTTGCATCCTTCCCACAAAGGGTAGCCGCACCATAGATTGCCAGAATATTATAGGCATTAAACAAGCCTGTCATTCTGAAATGCACCTCATGACCGTCAATCTGCATCAAAAGTCCGGTAAGGTTATTTTCCAGTACTTTGCCTTTGAACTGGGCGGGCAAACGCAGACTGTAACTATGCTTAGTTGCAGCTGTATTTTGCAGCATCACCCCGCCGCGCTTATCGTCTATATTGGTAAGAGCAAATGTCCCTTTTGGCAATTGATCAAAGAACAATTTTTTTACCCGTATATACTCATCAAAGGTCTTGTGATAATCCAGATGATCATGGGTTATATTGGTAAAAATGCCTCCCAAAAAGCTTACTCCCGCTATTCTTTGCTGATGAATCGCATGTGAACTCACCTCCATAAAGGCATAACTACAACCAGCCTGTACCATCTGAGCAAATAAAGCATGGAGACTAATGGCGTCTGGTGTAGTGTGTGTGGAAGCAAGTGTTTGCGCTCCAATTTTATTCTCTACTGTCGATACCAGACCGCATTGCTCCCCGAGGGCAGTGAATAGTTTGTATAAAACTGTTGCCACAGTGGTTTTGCCATTAGTACCGGTAACACCCACTACTTTCAACTGCCTGGAGGGATGACCAAAATAAGCATCGGCCATCAAGCCCATGCTCAGCGCCACATCTGCTACCTGCACATAGGCAACTTGCTCCATACATACATCCGGCAAATGCTTACACACCACCAAAATAGCGCCCGCATCGATAGCCTTGTCTATAAACTGGTGTCCGTCTATCGTAACGCCTTCTACAGCAAAGAATGCAAACCCCGGTTTTACCGAGCGTGAGTCCATAGCCAGCCCCTGTACCTCTGCCGAGGTACCTCCCTTTATTGCCAAAGGCTTTATATACTGTAATAAGGACTGGATATTCACCACCAAAATATTTTAATTATTCAATGATTAATTTAAAGTCAGACTAATGGTTTGACCCTTCTTAAATTTTGTTCCGGCCGGAAGCGACTGCTCCACAACCTCACCGGCCCCACGCAGCAGCACCTTTAGTCCTGCATTTTCCAATAAGAACAATGCCTCCTTCACACCCATACCGGCTACGTCAGGCACTATAGACTCTTTCACATCTACAGGCTCTACCTTCTTTTTTACACCTTTACCACCTACAAGCTGGCTGAGCAATGCTGTAGGATGACTCACCTCTACCTCCTCTCCCATTCTTTGCAGCAAATACTGTAGCTGAGCAGATGGGGCTTTCTTGGCATGCAAAGTCGGTTGTTTGCCTAAAGAATCGATATCCAGCTTCCAACCACCTATTTTTGTTGCATACAATTTGTCGGCAATGGCTTTAAACACAGGTACGCCTAGCTGAGCACCGTAGTACACGCCATGCGGCTTAGACCTTATCACCACAGCAATGGTATATTTAGGATTATCTGCAGGGAAGTATCCCACGAAAGAACCCTGACGCACACCATCGGAATAACGATAGGTAACCCCATCAATAACATCATGCACCTGTGCCGTGCCCGTTTTTCCGGCCGCAGTATAATAAGGTGACTGGGCAGCTTTTGCCGTTCCTTTTTCCACTACGGCTCTAGTAGCTTGTTGTAACTGTTTGATAGTAGAAGGTTTCCCAATCTGTTCTACCAGCACTGTCGGCTCTATGGATTTCACCAGTTTCCCATCATCCATAATGGCGCTCACCAAATATGGCTTCATCATTTTACCATTATTGGCTACAGCATTATACACCATACAGGTATGTAATGGTGTAATCATACTTTCATAGCCATATGCAATCCAGGGCAGAGAAGTCACCTTATTCCAATGCTTATGGTCCGGTGTCTTAATCAGCGTCTTGCGCTCCCCTGCAAGGTCTATGCCACTGGGCATATGCAGCCTGAGCTTTTGCAGGTGTTTGATAAACTGCATTGGCTTGTTTTTGTAATGGATGTTTGCCAGACTTGCAAAAGCTACGTTTGAAGACTGTGCAAATGCTTCTTTAACAGTTATTCTACCCAAACCACGATGGTCGTCTCTCACGGTTTGCCTGCCAAAGCGGGCAATACCGCCCATACAGTCCACAGTGCCATCTATAGTAGTATAGCCATCTTCCAGCAGAGCATATAGCGTAATTAGTTTGAACACCGAACCCGGCTCTGAAGGGATCATGGCATAGTTAAAGTCCTCGATATACTTACCATCCTTGTGTCTGCCTAGGTTGGCTATGGCTCTAATCTTACCGGTAGCCACCTCCATGACAATAGCCGTGCCTTGCAGACATTCATACTTTTCCATCACTTCATGCAGGGCGTGATGCGTCACTTCTTGCACCTCAATATCAATAGTGGATACAATATCTCTTCCATGCTCGGCTTCAATTTCAGAACCGGCAATAGGCACATATTGTCCGCCCACATAGTGCATCAATCTATAACCTTCTTTGCCCGTAAGCTCTTCGTTATAAGCGTTTTCCAATCCAATATTTGGTGCATTAGCACGCCAGAGCCCAATAGTGCGATATCCCAACATACCATAGGGATTCACACGTTTCATTACCGGCTCAGCCAAAAAACCGCCCTTATTTTTAGATTTGCTGAAAATAGGCAAAGTCCTTATTTCCTGGTATTGGTAATAAGGAACATTTTTTTTCAGCGTCCAGTACTTCAACTCTTTCTGGTAGGCATTGCGCATCCGCATCTTTATCGCCATGGCCGTTTCTCCATCGGCGAATATCTTGGATAAAGCCCTACTTATAGTATCCAGATAGTTATTAAAAGTGTCCTTGTCTATTACCGACAAGTCCATTTTAAGGTCAAACTTCGGTATGGTGGCAGACAATACACGTCCATCCTCTGTGTAGATATTCCCACGATTGGGACGGATGGTATCATTTCTCGTAAAGGACTCATGAGCCTTGGACCGCAGCTCTGCGCCTTTGGTGGCCTGAGTATGTGCAGCCTTTCCAATAATGGCGAGTGCAAAAAGCACAATCAGCCCAAAAGAGAAATTTACTCTTCGGGTGATGTCCCTTCTGATACTAGTTTTGTTTTGCTTCGCCACGGCTTTAAATAATTGTAGGTTTTGAAAACGCTTATTTTTTTTAATGCTATTTCCGATTATGAACTATCGTATCCTTACTACTTTGAATTTCGAAAGCAGGCTTGTCCAAAGGCTTAATATTCATAGGGGCCGCCTTTTGGCTAATCTGCCTTTCAGACAAACTGTATATTAAATTTGCTTCTGTATCTTTATATCTCCATCTGGTCTCTTCCAATACTTTTTTCTTTTTTTCTATTTCTCTAAAGAGCGCCACGCCATTGTTGCTATTAGAAATATACATTAGCGCCAGAATAGCCAGAAATATCAAAAACGGGACATTGAGCACCACTCCCTTATAGGATATAGTATCGAAGCGCTGCTTAATCTTCTCCAGCTTTCCCTGCTTGCTAGTATTTTCCATTCCTCGCCATTTTTGCTTTTGGGTGCCAGTGGCCCCATTTTAATTATACTCCGCAATGCGCAAACGTGCACTTCTTGCCCTGCTATTTCGTTTTAGCTCTTCCTCTGAAGGCAATACGTCTTTCAATATATTGAAGGGGTTCTCCTCCACCCGTCTGCCCCAGGGGTCGGTCTCTATCTCGCCCAGGGTGCCCTGCTTCATCATTTTTTTGACCAATCTATCTTCTAGTGAGTGGAACGTAATCACCACCAGTCGCCCACCCGGCTTCAGGCAATGTTTACTTTGTTCCAGAAAGTCTTTCAGTACTCCTATCTCATCATTCACCTCTATTCTGAGTGCCTGAAACACCTGCGCCAGGTATCTGTTTGGATTTCCTTTAATACAGGGCTCTATACGTGCCTTAAAATCGGCTATGGTTTGAATTTTCCCATTTCTACGCTGAGCCACAATAGTCTGCGCCAATGTTTTGGCATTACGCACTTCGCCGTATGCTTCAAACATTTTGTGCAACTGCGCTTCGCTATAGCTATCAATAATATCGGCCGCCGTCCGGTCTAGACGTGTATCCATACGCATATCCAGCGCAGCATCAAAACGAATAGAGAAGCCTCGGTCTGCAGTATCAAACTGGAAAGAACTTACACCCAAATCGGCCAGAATGCCATCCACCTTAGGATAGCCATGCAACCTCAGAAAGCGCTTCAGATATCTAAAATTTTCCTTTACCAATATAAACCTTGGGTCATCAATCGCGTTTTGCCATGCGTCTTTATCATGATCAAATGCGATGAGCTTTCCCTTAGGTCCCAGCTTATTCATTATAGCCCTACTGTGGCCACCGCCACCGAAAGTACAGTCTACATATATGCCATCAGGCTTTATTGCTAAAGCCTCTATGCTCTCATCGAGCAAAACCGAAATATGACTGTATCCTTCTTCCATTACCTAAATAAATAAGTCGTCTGTAAGGTCTATATCCTCATCCAGACTACGCATATAAGCTTCTTTACGGGCAGCATCCCAGATTTCCACTTGGTCACCCATAGCCCAGAAAACCACATCCTTGCTCAGCCCCACAGCCTCTTGCAGATTTTTGGGAATCAATATCCTGTTGGCGCTATCAACCTCAAGCGTCCTGTAACCGTCCAAAAATTGGCGTTTAAACTCCATTGCCTTAGCTTTGAGCGGATTAAGACGCGATAGTGCGGCTTCCGCAACCTTCCATTGCGACTCTGTATAGAGTGTAAGACAGCCGGCTTTGGCAATCTTTACATGGAAGCGAGTACGCTCTTCTTCCGGCAATTGTTTACAAAAGTCTGCAGGGACGAGCATTCGTCCTTTTGCATCCATAGAAACTTTATATTCGCCGTAAAAATTTGCCAATGGAATCTGAGTGATTTCTAGCACAAAATAACACTATTTACCACAATTTACCACATTCAAGTTATTCTAGGCTATCCACATTCACACATTGATATAACTAATTGATTGTCTGATTATTAACATTAATTACACAATTGTCCACATTTTATATGTGGATAATTGCTGCACATTTTCGAGCTTATTAACAGCCCATTTTGAAAAATACTGATAAAAAAGTGTGCACTTGTGGGAATTTATGTGAGCATTTCTATACATCAGGCAAGAGAAAGAAGGATAAAATTTCAACAAGAAATTAGGGCTCCCCCACTTTTTACCCCTGAATGTTATCATACTTTAGAAAAAGCCAACCCACCATCAAAAAACAGGCCTATCAAAAACCTTTCATCCGAATCAATACATACAAATAGTAAAAAGCTCTGAATTGTGAACAGACATTGCGACACCAGGGGAGAATCCCTATTTCAGACGCTGCAATGCTACTCCAGGCCTCGCACGGACTAGTAATGATTACACACACTAAAAAGGGGATGCTGTGTAAAGCATCCCCTTTTTAGGAATTTAGGAACCAAGCCCTAACAATATTGCTAGCGTATCAAAGTAACATCACCTTTATAGGTTCTGATTTCTTTGTTTGGCAGTTCTATAGTAATAATATAGCCATAAACGCCTTGATCGCAATCTTTACCATTGTTTTCGTCGGTACCATCCCAACCGATATTAGGATCTGTAGTGCTGAATACTCGCTTACCCCAACGATTATACACCTCAAATCTGTGTATTTTTTGATACTCACCATTCGGAATTCTGAATATGTCATTTCTTCCGTCTTTGTTTGGTGAGAAGGCATTTGGCATTATAGGCTCATACGGATAACGCACATTAACGAATATCTCTGCAGTATCTTTACAACCGTATTGGTCTATACCGGTCACATAGAAGTAGCCAGACTCTTTCAACGGTAGCGTAGTTGGATTTTGCAAAGTAGGATCCACAAATAATTCTACCGGCGACCATTTATAAATCTCTGCACCTTCGGCAGACATATTTACCTCACTGAGATAATCCACTGTAGCACCATATTCCGGCTGTAAATTGTACAACTTAAATGGTGGACGCACATTGATAGTAATATTGTGCGTTGAGGTACAGTTGGCCAAAGGCGTTGTAACTGTTACCAAATAGTTGTAGGTACCCGGAGGCATTTTAAAGAAGTTGGTTTGCAAATTATTGGCGCGCAGCCCTGTACTCGGACTCCAGTTATAGAGATAGTTTACACTATCCGGAGATACTACAACCGGTATTGAAATGGAATCCAAAATACATACCGTGGTATCTGCTGACATACCTATAACCGGGAACTGCTCTACTAAAGCATGGAACTCTTTGATAACAGGAGGACAGGTTGGAGGGGCTCCTTGCTGTGTTACTTTGATAGAGAATGTACGAGAGGTATGCAAAATCGGATTGATAGTAAGACTGCCATTATTGAATTCTGCAGGAGACCATTCATAATCCAGCCCCGGATCTACCTGAGCAGTGATGCTGATTTGCGTACCCGGGCAGTAAGCCGGAAGTGGCTCTTCAATATCTGCTCTGATTGAATCATGGATATACACCGTATCTCTACGAATAGGCTCTCCAATAGCACCGTCGCATCCACAAGGGTTGAGCGACTCTATTACCACCATTTTTGAGCCTGTAGGCATATTGGGCACCAATAATGGCTTAATTTCCAGCGATTTGGTTCGCTCATAGGCATTGAATACCAAAGAGTCGGCAACAAATTGATAATCTACACCATTTACGGCCATATCAGGTGTTGTACCCGAGAGAATATTAAAGCGCAATACCATTGGCACAGTAGTGTCGCCATTTCTTGAATAGTGAATATATGCCGACTTACAACCTCTCACCGCATGTGGGATAGAACCATAACCTGCATAGCCAGATTCACTAGTAGCATTCAAACCAATAGCCTCAAAGTCAAATTTAAACGATATAATGTCGAGATTAGAGCCATTCATCTTTGTAGGAGCGAACGAACCAGGGGTAGTCGGATAGGTAGAAATACTAGTACACTTAACCACATAAACCACTCCCCTTGGATCCATTCTCGACACCCCCGGATGGAAGTGCTCAGAAGACGGACTCGGACTACCATAATAGGTACCGAATTCAAGACTTGAAAAATTAGGTCCAAATGCCGCAAAATACAGGGACCTTGGGTTGGTCTCAAAGGCATCCGGAGTTAAAGGCATACCATTCTGAGCTGTATTTTCTGCCATACTGGTAATTAGAATGTTACCACAATTGTCCACCATCATAGCCTGAGGCAAAATTTTACGATAAGTAGCATTATAAGCCCCGGTACGTGTAGCAGCAACAATATTAGACAAAGTAGGATTCAACTTGGCAATAAAAATATTTCCATTGGCCACCAAACCTTCTGCAGCCGTGTTGGTTACCGGGAAGTTTCCGAGTGTAACCCCGGCGATAAAGACATTATTTCCACAGTCGAAAGCCACACGCATACCTACATCAGTATTATTGGTACCCAGGTAGGTTATTGGCCCCATGGCATAGCTTGCATTATTTATTTTAAATACAAAACCGTCAACACCACCACCAAATGCTTGTTGATACACTCCCGCCGTGGTAGGGAAGTTGGAGCTTGCAGTGTAACCTGTAACTACAATTTCATTGGTATTATTATTGTACTCCATACCTATGCCACCATCCCAACCATTACCACCTACAAACGTACTATATATCACAGAAGTAAGAGTGGGATTCAATTTGGTCAGTACCACATCATAGTTACCACCGAAAGTACTTTGGAATGCATTCGCAGTAACAGGGTAGTTTGATGATGCAGAATTGGAAGTAACCCAGATATTTCCTTGTGCGTCGAAGGCCACCTCGGATGGGTTCACTGCCTCAGAAGCATATCCGTAAATAGTACCCGAGTAAGTTGTACCACTTACGATAGAACCTTCATTACCGTTGCCACCAAGGTAGGTACTTGCCACCAAGGCTGTACCCGTTGTGTTAAATTTAGTGATAAATATATCATTTCCACCACCTGAAGTGGTTTGATAAGCGCCGGCTGTAACAGGCAATGTATTGGAAGTAACAGTACCCACCATTACTAGTTCGTTCGCCGCTGTAACTCTTAAGGCATTAGGATGTGCGATACCGGTGCTAGGTGCGAAATAGGTAGAATATACCAATGCAGAGCCTGTGGCATTCAATTTACTCAGAGTCACCGCATAACTACCAGAAGCCGTAACTTGATAAGCACCGGTAGTGGTAGGCCAACCCGTGGAGCTACCCGTGGCTAAGGCAGTAATATAAGTATTGCCCTCATCGTCGTAAGTAGCAGAGTGTGCATAATAACTGGTGCTTGTACCCCCACTATAACTTGCGAAGACAAGATTGGGGTCAATTATCAAATCGTAATTTTTATTATATCCTTTAGGGAACTCAAAGCTCACAAGTCCATTCTCCAGTTTATAACGAGAAGGAACTTCTACCTTCTTACCATTAATAACCTGATAAGTGTAAGGTGCTTCCTCCACTACTTCATTGATGCTGGTTTTGATATATAAGCTTCCGTCTTTGGCAAGTGAAGGCTTGACACCATCAAATTTAAAAGCAATCACATTTGGATTGGCAGATGGACGAACAATTAAGTCGTACTTGATTTTTTTATCCGTATTGTACACTTTCATGTCAATACCTGCGTACAAGTCTCGCTGCAAAACAGTAGTATAATGAGGTACATTCCCAGCCCATTTGGTGCTGTCCTGTCCTATAAAATAGTTACTGTACTCGGGACGTTTCCCTGATGGGGCAAAGCTAGTGCTGGTATTGGCGTTAACAAAGGACACACGATAAGCATGCCCACGAATCACCATCTTTTTCCGCTCTTCATCAGTAGCATTATGCGCCCTTACCTGATCTTCGGCACTCAAAAAATCATACATGAAACCATTGGCTGTGATAAACATATTACCACCCGGAATGGAAATTTTATATTTTGCCTGCGCATCCCATTGGCCTCTGTTTTCGACAAAAGCCATTGGAGGAACAAGCTTGACTCCTTCTGCCTCATCATGCGCGTGGTCATGATGATTATGAGCAAATGATTGCGGAGAGAGCATACTTATACTACTCCACGACACTATAAGCCCGAGACCTAATTGTACAATCTTTTTCATTTATCTAATTAAAATTGAGGTTATTAATTTACTTTCATTTGCGACGTCAAGTTAAAAGACAGTGCTTTTTCAACTCTGGTTGGCTTTAGTAAAAAAATACTCGAATCTTTCTCTACTGTGCAAAGCCGCAAAGCAAAATAAATTCCTTATTTCTCTGCATTACTAATCAAATTATCTCTATAAACAACAAATTTATAACAATAATTACAGTTCACACCAAATATTTCGAGATTTATTTGTGCAATATTGGCTCAATACCAATGAGACTATAGCTAGATTGCTACATCAGCCATTATAAATCTTGAGGGCGTATATTATTGGTACAGTAGCGAATAGGATTTTGAGCCGCCATTGGGGTCTGAGACGAAAATAGGTAATGCGCAGCAGCGCGTACGACCCGTCTAATGGCGCACAAATACTTTCTATACAGGGGAAAGACTTGGAGAGGCAAAACAGGCTATCGAGGGCCAGGATTCAATAACAAAGCTAAAACTAACCCAAAACACTTCGCAATACAAAAATATTGCCCCGAAACCTAAGGGAATCGGGGCAATATACACGGGAGCTTAGTAGCAGATCAATAATCGCTGAGGCGCAAAACCTCTCCGGAGCGCACGCCGCGCTCGGTTTGCAGCACCGTACACATCTCATTTACCGCATCATGCTCAAAATAGAGGAGCCAATCGTTATCAGCTGCTTCTTTCAAAAGGGCTTCCTTTTCTTTGAGTGTGTCTAAAGGACGGGTATCGTAGGCCATCACCCAGGGTAGTGGCAAATGATGCATACTCGGCAGCAAATCTGCAGCATACAGTATAGTCTTGCCTTTATAGCTGAGCTGTGGGAGCATCATTGACTCTGTATGACCATGTACTATTCTTACCTTAAAACCGGGCATAAACTCATCGCCATCATCGCCATCGAAGAAGTGCAGCTGTCCGCTCTCTTGCAGAGGCATAATATTCTCCTTGAGAAACGAAGCTTTTTCCCGGGCATTGGGGTGCACAGCCCAGTCCCAATGCTTTTGGTTGGACCAATATTTAGCATTTTTAAAAGTAGGTAGCAGATGGTCCCCTTCGCGCTTTACCGCTCCACCCACATGGTCAAAATGGAGATGGGTCAAAAATACATCGGTAATATCGTCTGCTGAAAATCCTGCATTGCGGATAGACTGGTGCAGAGAGGCATCTCCATGCAGATAATAGTGCCCGAAAAACTTTTGGTCCTGCTTGTCACCTATACCGGTATCGATAAGAATGAGCCTGTCGCCCTCCTCTACCAGAAGGCAGCGCATAGCCCAGGAGCACATGTTGTTTTCATCCGCAGGATTAAGCTTGCTCCACATACTCTTGGGCACTACACCATGCATGGCGCCACCATCGAGCTTGAACAGTCCTGTATCTATTGTGTACAAATTCATAGTATACTCTTTTTAAGTGTCTATATCTGTATGGGATGGTCCCTAAAGTGTTTCTTTAAGCCATTCGAAAAATTCACGCTGCCATACCAGACCATTATGAGGTTTTAAGACCCAGTGATTTTCATCAGGGAAGTAAACCAGTCTGGATTTTATGCCTTTGAGCTGTGCAGCCTGGAATGCTTGCAAACCTTGCTCGATAGGCACTCTGTAGTCTTTGCCCCCTTGATATATCATAATTGGGGTATTCCATTTAGATACAAAATTGCTTGGGTTAAACTCTGTATATCCTTTTGGAGGATTGGCATCCCAATAGTTTCCGCCTAAATCCCAATTGGCAAACCACAATTCTTCTGTAGTACCATACCAGCTACGCGTATCAAAAAGGCCATTATGTGCAATAAAGGTTTTGAATCTGTTTTGGTGAATACCGGCAAGCATAAACACACTGTAGCCACCATAACTTGCGCCTACAGCACCCAATCGATTTTCGTCTACATAAGGCTCTTTGGCCAGCTCATCTATAGCGGTAAGATAATCGCGCATAGCCTGTCCACCCCAATCTTTGCTTATAGCTGCATTCCATTCTACACCCCAGCCCGGCATGCCCGTTCTGTTAGGAGCCACTACAATATAGCCATTAGCGGCCATTAATGCAAAATTCCATCTTACACTGAAGAACTGCGTCAAAGCTCCTTGCGGACCACCCTGACAGTACAGCAAGGTAGGGTACTTTTTGTTTTTATCAAAATTTGGCGGGTATATAACCCACACCCCCATGTCTTTGCCCTGAGAGTTTTTGATGATACGCAACTCTGAGGTGCTCATTTCCATATTTTGATATATAGGTTCATTTACAGCAGTTGCAGCTTTAAGCTGGCGTGTTTTTAGATTAACAGTATAAAGCTCGGCAGCTCTGTTAAAATCTGTTCTGCTCACCAGCACACCATGTTTGGTATGGGCATGCACGGCTGCAATATCAAACTGGCCGGAAGTAATTTGCTTCACTACATTGGGCTTGTTGATATCTACACTAAACAACTGCACCGTGCCGCGATATGCAGCATTAAAGTAAATAGTCTTAGCATCTGCAGACCATACAAAGCCACCATCAACGGTTTCGTCCCAGCCCTGAGTGAGGTTGCGCTTCACCTTGGTTCTTACATCCATGATGATGATATCTGCCTTATCTGCCTCAAAGCCGTCGGTAGCCATGCTGAGCCATGCCAGATATTTGCCATCGGGGCTAAAAAGAGGATGCGTATCATAACCCATCATGCCCTCAGTCCAGTTTTCGGTTTTGCCACTAGCTATGTCATAGGCATAGAGGTCGGTATTGGTGCTTTGCGCATATTCTTTGCCAAACTTTTTCTTACACACATATACAAGTGTTTTGCTATCGTTAGCAAACACAAAATCTTCTACCCCACCAAAAGGCATTTGTGGCACATAATAAGGCTGAGCCTCAATAAGGTCCACCGCTTTACTACTATTAACAGTAGTTACAAACAAGTGCGAGTAGTAACCTTCATTAAATTCGTCCCAGTGACGGTAGTCTAAATCATTAAAGATATAAGCAGAGCTCTTGGGCACATCATTATATTTATCAAAAGCACGTACTTTTTCTATTAGCACCGGACGCGAGAAGGCAATCGTCTTGCCATCAGGAGCGATACGCACATTGGTAGCTCCTTTCAGACCATCATGAATACGTGTCCATGTTTTACCCTGGTCTTTGGTCAAAAACAGAGCGCCATCATTCAGGGCATAGATACCATTTTTGTCCCATTGCACAAAGGTTTTACCATCCAGCATTGTTACCGGCAAGCTCTCTCCGGTTGCATTGTTCATAATAAAGCGTTGCACATCGCTACCTTGAGTAGTGAGATTGGTACGGGATACACTATATAAGGTATGGTTACCATCAGGCGACACTGCGTTTACGCCTACCCTTCCCAATTGCCAGAGCGTCTCCGGTGTCATAAGCTTCTTCTGAGCCATTGTCATAAGCGGAGCCATTAAAAGTGATAAGAATAATTTTTTCATCCGAAAAAAAGATTAATGATACAATAAATAAAATGATAAAGATTAAGTTACATTGTAAGACAGAACAAAGTAAAGACATTTTGTGATTCCCCACAGGGGGAAAAATATCCCCCTATCGCTTAGCCAATACATATATCATTAATAGTCTAAACATTGACAGGATGCTTAACCCGGGACCGGCCAGCAATTCCGGGCTTCATGGGCCAAAGCGTCATCTCATTTTTTTAGCAACTTCAGCCGCGCAAAGGGGCACCAAGCGCTTCCTTTGCGTTACTTCTGCTCAATGACTAATAGCTCGGGCATTGGCATTAACATTTAAGGGGGAAATCCGGCAAAAGGATTAGCAATTTTTAAACTTTGCAATGCATAAATAGTCCTACCTTAGTGCTCTTAAACCAGCACTTACATAGAGCAATGAATGAAATAGTAAACATGGCAGACTTACTGGCCGATGTACCCGTAAAAGGATTTTTGGACGCACCTATAGACCCTAGATTAGATTTAAGGGAAGAAATTTTACGTCTGAAAAAAGAAAAAAATGCTGTATTATTGGCTCACTACTACCAGGAGTCTGAAATACAGGATATAGCCGACTATATAGGCGACAGTCTGGGACTTGCAGAAGCTGCTGCAAAAACCGATGCGTCCATAATCGTATTTGCGGGGGTGCATTTTATGGCAGAAACTGCCAAGATTCTCAATCCCGATAAAAAAGTGTTGCTTCCCGATCTCAATGCGGGCTGCTCACTCAGTGACAGTTGCCCTCCAGAGCGCTTTGCCGAATTCAAGGCGCAACATCCCGACCATTTGGTGATTACATACATAAACTGTAGCGCCGGCATGAAAGCCCTCAGCGATATCATATGCACTTCTTCCAATGCCAGAAAAATAGTGGAATCACTACCGGCAGACCAAAAGATAATTTTCGCTCCCGATAAAAATCTGGGTGGCTATATCAATCGTGTTACCGGGCGCAATATGCTGCTTTGGGATGGAGCCTGCATGGTGCATGAGATTTTCTCATTAGAAAAAATCATTCGCCTTAAAGAACAACACCCAGATGCGAAACTCATAGCCCATCCTGAGTGCGAGGAGCCATTGTTAAAAATTGCCGACTATATTGGTTCTACCTCCCAATTACTGAGCTATGTAGAAAAAGATGATGCGCAAACTTATATAGTTGCCACCGAATCCGGCATCTTGCACCAAATGCAAAAAAATGCACCGCAAAAAACCCTGATAGCAGCTCCGCCAGAAAACAACTGCGCCTGCAACGATTGTCCATACATGAAACTAAATACACTTGAAAAGCTATACTTATGTTTACAGTATGAGACACCGGAGATAAATATGGACGAAGAATTACGACTGGCAGCAAAGAAGCCTATAGATAAAATGTTGGCATTAAGCAAACAATTTGGATTGATTTAGCTGTATTTATCAATAATTTATATATTAGACCAATGGGCTAAAAACAGAGTAGCAAATTACATTTGCTACTTTTTTTGTATGCTACATATTGCATTTTTGAAGAACATTAACTACCTTTAAACAATTTTTGTCTAAAAAGACAAATCTATAAACCCCTATTTCATCATTTAAATTAAAGCGATTATGCAAAGGTATTTTTTTAAACTTAAGGCTTTGTTTTGGTCACTGGCCCTATTGGCCACCTTGCCACAAGTTGCCAAAGCGCAACTCGTGATAGACGACAATGTGACCGCTGCGCAACTTGTAGAAAAGCTGGTAGGTACGGGTGTAATTACCATGAACCCCGTACTAAACTGCAAAACCGAGTGTGCCGCAATATTTGAAGGCCCCAGCAATCTGGGTATTGACAGTGGTATCTTACTAGTGACCGGTAAAGCTAAGACTAGTGGGTCCGGGACGGGTGTAGACGCGGTGGCTACAATGGGTATGAGCTCGGCTTTTACCGGCCCCGGTGATGCTGATTTGTCAGCCATGCTGCAAGGCTCGGCCTCCACTGTTACAAACAATGCATGTGTATTGGAATTCGACTTCGTACCAGCCGGTGATACAATTAAATTTGACTACGTTTTTGGCTCTGAAGAATATCCCGAATTTGCCTGTTCTAGCTTCAACGATGTGTTTGGATTTCTTATATCAGGTCCGGGCATTGTTTCCAATGTTCCGGCATTACCCACCAAAAGAAATATAGCCATTGTACCGGGAACTACGAATATTCCTGTGGCAATTAATTCTATCAATTCGGGTGTAGGAGGAAGCCCGGTAAGCAACTGTGCTGCACAATATCCCGGAGCTCCCTATACCGCCTATTATGTAGACAATCTGAATCCTGTGGGCCAGCATGTAGTATTTGACGGTTTTACCACTGTACTCACTGCCATTCAAAACGTAACTCCTTGTGATACATACCATTTAAAATTGGCAGTAGCAGACGTAGCCGATGGCGTTCTTAACTCCGGCGTATTTATCAAAGCCGGCAGCCTGAGCTCTGTGGGGCTTACTGCAGGCAGCCAGGGCATGAACATTACTACCAGTGATACTGCATTCATCGTGAGGGGCTGCCCTGCCGCAGAGGTTAGTATTTCCAGAGAAGTACCCACTGCACAGCCTTTGGTAGTGCCCTACGTGCTTGGTGGTGATGCGGTAAACGGTGTGGATGTAGAATACCTTAACGGAACGGTAACTATTCCGGCCAATGAAACTACCGGCTATATCACTGTAAAAGCCTTACCGGTACCTAATCCTGGTCCTAATAAAATTCTGAAAATCTACTTTACATCTCCATACAGCTGCGGTGGCAATCCCAATGTTCTCGATTCGGCTATCGTATCCATTCAAGACTCTATCCTTCTGTCAATGAATGTGGGCGACACAGGCATTTGTCTTGGCCAATACCTAGAAGTGGATATCCAAACCGATTCAATTTACGGCCCATTACACTATGAGTGGGTGCCTACTACCGGCGTTACCTCCAACAGCATCAACTATGCACATATCGATTTTGCGCAGGCCGGAGAATACTTCTATCAGTACAAAGTAAGAATTCCTTCATTAGATACAAACTGTAGAGTTTCTACCGCTTCATTTACCGTAATTGTACAAGACATTAAAGTAAACATCGGCGATGATACTTCAATCTGTAGCTACGACAGGCTACAAATGTTTGCAGAAGTGTTCCCTCAGGATACGGGCGGTGCTTATCAATACAACTGGAGTCCTGCGGCCTACTTCGACAATCCGGAAGATGTAGCACCAGTTATCTTACCAGGCAATACTTCATCAGACATTGTGGTCACCGTACGCACCGACATAGGTTGTATAGGACGGGACACTATTAAACTTACTGTAAACCCCGGAGAGTTTGTAAATGTGAGTCCTGCAGACACTGCAATATGTCCGGGAGGCCTCATCATGCCGCGGGTGAGCAGCTCCTTAGAGGGGACGCCATTGCTGCCGAGCTATGTATATCACTGGAGCCCTACACGAGGCGATGAAAATCCAAGCAACAAAGACCAAGCATTCCGTCCGGAAGATGATACACGTTATATGCTCACTGTTACCAATGAATTTGGCTGTACAGACACCTCATTTGTAGATGTGGTGGTGCATCCAAACGCTGTGGTGCAACTACCTGATTCAGTAACCCTATGGGCTGGCGAATCCTGGAAGGCATCACCATACACCAACGCAGTGCACTTTACATGGTTCCCTGTCTACGGCATCAGTGATCCAAATATTGCCAACCCCGTATTCAGTCCGGAAGTAAATACCCGCTACTTCTACACCGCAAAAACAGACCAAGGTTGTGAGGTAAAAGACTCTATCGATATTATTGTGCGCACAGACGGAGTGTTTGATATGCCCAACGCGTTCAATCCTAACCTTAGCCCATTGAAGCCCGTAATTCGTGGCAACTTTACATTAGAAGCCTTTGAAATCTATGACAGATGGGGCACTCTAGTGTATAGTAGCAGCAATATTAATGATGGTTGGGATGGCACGATAAAAAGCACACCTGCAAATATGGGCGTATATGTGTATAGCATCAAAGCAGTTAACAACCAAAACGGCTCAAGGATGCAAAAAACCGGAAACGTGACGCTTATTCGATAAAAAAATGATGCTCTTTAAAAAAAGTTAAAAAAAAACAAGGAAAATCAAAAAAAATTTAAGACTTTTAAGGCTTCAAAGCGTTTGACCTTAATTTGGACTAAACTATTTGTTAACAAAATAATATTTAGATAATAATATGAATTGTAGAAAAACTATCGCCGGTGCATTCCTGATTGCGAGTTCGATGTTAGCTGGAATAGACGCAAAAGCGCAGGATGTTCACTTCACACAGTTCAATGCGACCCCAATGATTATCAATCCTGCGTTTACAGGAGCGTTCCAAGGCGAGTATAGAGTTTCTGCTATATATCGTGATCAGTGGCGTGCTGCTTTAGGTTCTAGTGCATTCAAGACCTATGCAGTATCCTTTGATCTCCCGGTAATCCAAGATATCTCTATCGACGATTACTTGGCAGTAGGTGCACAATTATACAATGACAGAGCCGGTGACGGAGATTTAAACAATTTCTCGGCATTAGCCTCTGTCGCATACCATAAATTCTTTGGAGAAAGCGGCAAAGCTGCTTTAACAGTTGGTATTCAAGGAGGCTATGCCAGCAAGAATATTGACCTAAGCAAGCTTTACTTTGCCGGCAACTTCAGAGAAGGTCAAATGCACCCTGGTCTGGATCCAATTTATAGCAACCTGACCACCAGAACCGGTGCCGCTTTGGTAAATGCAGGTCTTGCATTCTCTCACGCCCCAAGTGAGAAATTCTCTTACGTGATTGGTGGTGGCGCCAACAACCTGACGCAGCCAATGGAGTCTTTCCAGAGAAAGTCTGCCACCAAGGATGTAGGTCTGGGTGTACGCTACACCGGACAGTTAGGTGCCATGATTGGCTTAGGAGAGCGTTTGAGTTTAAGACCGGCATTTTTGTTCCAGTCTCAGTCTGCGGCTACAGAATTGATAGGGGGGGCAGAATTTCTGTACAAGCTGGGCGACCGCTTCTCTCCTGAAGCCCCTTCAGTATTCTTGGGTGGCTGGTACAGACATCAGGATGCGGCAATGGCCACTGTGGGTGTAGAGTTTAACAACTTCCGCATTGGCGCTGCATACGACTTTAATACATCCGGCTTACGTCAAAGCACCAATGGCTACGGAGGATTTGAAGTAATGATACAATATATTGCGCCAAGCCCGTTAAGGACTGCACAGCGTTTACTATACCCATGTGCACGCTTCTAACAATGAGCGCAATCCTTATTAATTGAGACCGTGTTAGAGAGATATTGCATTTCGGGATAATTAGAAAATAAATTTACCTTTCAACGTTGCATAAAATATGAAACGCAAACCAATATTATTTTTATTAGCAGCAACATTAGGAATTACTAGTGTTCAAACAACTGATGTATTAGCACAAAGTCGTGAAAAGGACAAGTACGGTAAAAGAGCCGAGGACCCGGTAGCTAAGCTAAGCTATCCAAAAAAGCTACGCTGGGCAGACGGATTGTTTAGTGAAGGAAGCTTTGCTAGCGCAGCAGAATACTATGTGCAATTGCTACAAGAGCAGCCTCGCAACCCTTACTTGAAATATCAGTTAGCAGAATGTCTGTGGAGACTGAGGGATTACGTGCCGGCTGCAGCTGCCTATGGTGAAGCGTATGATATGGCGAAGAGTATTTATCCCGAAGCAATCTTCAAAGAAGCGCTGATGCTGAAAATGAGCGGTGAATACGATAAAGCTATTGCAGCGTTTGAGCGCTTCAAGGCAGATAACCCAAAACCGAGCAAAGAAATCAAAGCGCTGATAAAACGTGCTGATATTGAAATTGCCGGATGCGAAATGGGTAAACGCTCTATTGCTAACCCGGAAGCAGCAACGATTGCTACGCTGGGTACCAACATCAACTCGGTAAACACTGAGTTGTCTCCGTTCCCATTGGGTGATACTGCGCTGCTTTTTGCAACAATGCATTATAACAAGCAAGCAGACAAAACCAGCAACAAACGCGAGGAGTATGTTTCGCGCTTTATGGTTTCGGCCAAAGACAAATTCTCTGAAAGAGATACCTTTACGTGGCCTTTACCGTTCATGGATGGACGCTTTAATGACCCTAAATATCATGTGGGTAATGGAATGATTACTGAAGGAGGTGATCGTTTCTACTTCACCAAATGTCTGGACACAAAAGGTGATACCGGTACCAACTGTAGAATCTTCGTTTCTGAATTTATAAACGATCGTTGGAGCAATCCGGAAGAACTGGGCTTTGGCATCAACGAAAAAGGCTCTTCCAGCACCCACCCTTTTATGGTGAAAATAGACAAGAAAGAAATCCTCTTCTTTGCGTCAAACAGAACCTTGCAAGGTCGTGGTGGCTATGATATTTGGTATTCGGTATATGACCCTCGTTTGAAAACGTATCGTCGTCCGCAAAATGTAGGTAAACAAATCAATACTAAAGGGAACGAAATCACTCCGTATTTCGATACGCGTACCAAAAAACTGTACTTTGCATCAGACGGATGGGAAACCATGGGCGGCTACGATATCTTCGAAGCTACTATGGCAGGTAGCAGCCCTTCACGCTATAGTTCTGTGAAAAACATGGGCTACCCTATCAACTCTCCTGCGGATGATATGTACTTTATCTTAGACCCTTACGGCAAGCCTGATGCTTACCTGGTATCTAACCGTATTGGTTCTGAAGCACTGAGAAATCCAACTTGTTGTGATGATATCTTCAGAGTACACTTCGAGCCTAAACTAAAAGTACAGGGCCGTGTTATTGATGTAAAAACACAACAACTGGTATCGCAAGTAGTAGTGAAAATGGTAGATGAAAATGGTAGAGTTTCTACCTTTAACTCTACTGATGGTAAATTTGAATTTAACACCCCAAGAGGACACTCTTATACCTTTAGCGCGGATAAGCCTAAATACACTTCATCCAGCACTAATGTAAACACTGAGGGTGTAACGCGCGAGGCTCCGGACAATACTGTTGAGATTGACTTGTATGTAAATCTAATTGACAACAGCAATTTCCGTATGGATAATGTGTACTTCGATTTTAACGAGGCTTCACTGCGTCCGGAAGCTGTAACCGACCTGGAAAAGTTAATCACCCTGATGAGAAATAACCCTTCTATCAATGTACGCATCTATGCATACACTGATGGTATTGGTAGTGATGCTCAAAACCTGAGTTTGTCTCAAAGAAGAGCTCAGGAAATCGTTGACTATATCGTTAATGTAGGTGGTATCGACGCTTATCGTCTGAGCGCAGAAGGTAGAGGTGAAAGTAACAAAGTAGCTGAGGAAAAAGTAGGTGGTAGAGATAATCCTGAAGGACGCCAACTAAACCGTCGTGCTGAGTTTAAAATCTTTGATGATGAAAGCAAACGCATGATATTTGACTCCGCTAAACCGGGTACTATCGGCAGCCAGGAGAAAAATCTAATGATGGATACTGATAGAGTAGAAGACTCTGATGATGCTTCATTAGGCCAACCGGGTAGCCGCGTAAACCGTTACTAATTTCTTTTTATAAACCATATAATAAAAACGGCAGCTAATGACTTAGCTGCCGTTTTTTTTGGCGCTAGTGGCCAAGTAATATGTGCTTTCAGTGCTAATCCACTGGGAGTCATGTCGAGGATAATGAGCCGGACATGAGCCTAGCACAGCTCTAAGCATGCAAAGTACTTAAGCAGACTCCAGGGAAAAGAAAATCCTGTTGAGCCCACAGCAAGCTCAGGCAGAGCGGAAAGAATAGACGCATAAGGTAGCTTTATCCCAGATTACGCATTAGGAATTTAAAAGAAAATTATTATGGCAAATAATCCACAAAATAGTGAAAAAAGCATAATGAATTATGGTTTTTGAGCTATTGAAGTGGATTAGAAGCAAGAATAATTTTATATAAAGAGT
>DATGQB010000147.1:0-8166 GCA_035304405.1 Edaphocola sp. | reverse complement strand
CACCAGCCTCCATCCTCCGAAAACTGGAGTCAGCCTTTCCCTTGCAGGGCTTTCAAACACTGCTCTATTTGGTTTTGACTTACAAAGGCTCCAAGCAGCTGCCATAACTGTTCAGGGCTGGCTACACCTTGCCCGCTCAGTGTATGCATGATTTGCCAGACGAGGCGGTCAATACCTTTCTCCCGAAAAATAAGGTTAATCCCTTCTCTAAGCAAACTATCGGCCTTTTTTAAGTAATAAGCAACGGGCAGTTTATCATTGCTCAGAGCAACATCTTTTTAATAGCTAAACATTAATAAAGGATACGGATTATTAGGACGAAAAAAATTGCATTCCAAAAATAAGTAATCTTTACTATTATATTAAAACGCTGCTGCCACAATAATCCCCATGCGGTATAACAGGCCTCCCTTTGGAGCAAATGCCCCAAATAGGCATCTAAAGCACTATTATGGAGCCAGTACCTGCCGAAGATGTGCCCGATATTCCGGATTGTCGGTGATACCATTATGCCCTTGCCCCTCTAGTGTGATAAGCGTAACCTTGTCCGGATAATCATTTTGCAGCTTTTTCGCGGCGCCATAATATATTACTTTATCCGCAGTACCATGATAAATAATAATCGGCATCTGGCACTCCTTCAAAAACTTATCGGTACGGAATTGATACTTCAGCAAAAAGGTAGGGATAGCAGGAAATTTGCGTATCATAAGGTCGGTAAGACTATAATATGGCGTCTGCAATATCAGTAGCTTAGGCATATTGGTAGCAGCCAGCTTGGCGGCAAAGCCAGAGCCTATAGAGTAGCCCAAAACAATGATTTTATCTTCGGGGTATCTGGTTTTGAGCAAATCATAAGCCCTTTGGTTGTCGTCAAAAATTTGTTTTTCGCTAAAAATGCGACCTTCACTCTTGCCAAACCCTCTGTAGTCGAATATAAAGACATCATATCCCAGTTCGGTATAAGCCGGAGCTAGCTTTCCCCAGTTTTCGAGGTTGCCGGCATTACCGTGCAGGTAAAAGATAAGCCCTTTGGCCGGTGCAGTCGTTTGAAATAAAATGCCATGCAGCTTGTTACCATCAGCTGTAGTAATGCTCAGCTCCTCAAAAGGCTGAGCGAAATCGTATTGGTGATGCGCCTCTGTTTGGCGGGGAATGAATATCAGACGTTCCTGTACGAAGTAGAGTACCGCACACAGAAGCACATAAATTCCGGCTAGTACAAGCAAAGATTTGAGCAGCATTTTTTTCATTTTTCAAAGCCGCAAAATTCGGGAAAAGTATAAGATTCCAACATAAAAATATATCAAAAACCGATGATAGCTTTGCCGGAAGCTTAATTAAAAAAGATTGATGTACAGTCCCATAAGCATTTAATGCTCCATCGCATGTTAGGGTCGGAACGCTCCGCTCTGAGCAGCCGGGCTGCGATAGATCGTTTTGCTCTCCTGATACTGCCCTAATGCTTTGGTACAGCAGGCGCAGAGAAATCGCTTTTCGCCCAGATGAGGATTTTCCCAGGCAACAGGACGAGCAAACTGACGCAAAGGCGCGCCACCCACTGCCATGAGCCAGAGGGTACCATAAGGCAGCTGAGCACCCGGCCTATAGCAAACCGGAGTCTGAAGGCCCGAAGCATGCCTTTTGAAATAAGGATAAGTGTTGCTGGTGATGACATGGTAAGTGCCACCCGAATAGACAAATCTTGGCGGAGCCACCGGCCGGGTATCCGGGAGAGGGGTTTGCAAGCGGATAGGACCACTAAAGCGCGGCAAATTGAAGCCTGCAAATTTGCCCATAGCCTGAAAACTCAGGCCGAGCGCGCAGACAAAAAGTATGAGCTTTGCTTTCATGGTTTAAGATTTTCTATTATTTATATTAACGTAATCTTGGCAATTATATTATATACACTTAACAGAAATTTTATGTCTTTTTGCACAATACTGTACTTTTGCATCAATGACCGAACTTTTATTTTCCGTTTTACTCTTTAGCGGAGCCCTATGCGCAGGGTTTATCGGTGCCCTTACCGGTCTTGGCGGGGGCATCATCATTGTGCCCCTACTGACTTTAGGATTTGGGGTACCCATGAAGTATGCCCTTGCGGCCTCGCTGATTTCGGTAATAGGCACCTCCAGCGGAGCGGCAGCCGCCTATCTCAAAGAGGGCATTACCAATATGAAAATAGGCATGTTTTTGCAGATAGCCACTGCTTTGGGAGCAGTATTGGGCGCGCTGATAATCGTGTATATGAATGTACCTGTGGATATTATTGGTATTATCTTTGGTATTGTACTCATCATCACCGCAATACTTACGGCACGCAAAAAGAGCGACCATAGAGAGCCGGTAGTGCCCGGCACTTTGGCACATCGCCTGCAGCTATACGGTGGACTGCCGGTGAAGGGAGTTATGGAACCTTATGGCTCCCGTAGCCCTATCTTAGGCTCCTTGATTATGGCCATTGCCGGTCTGCTCTCAGGCTTACTGGGTGTAGGTGGCGGAGTGTTTAAAGTATTGGCTATGGACAATGTAATGCGGCTACCCTTCAAGGTTTCTACTACCACCAGCAATTTTATGATAGGTGTTACGGCACTAGCCAGTAGCATCATTTATTTCGCCGCAGGCTACGTAGTGCCCCAAATAGCGGCACCAATACTCTTAGGCATCATTATCGGGGCACTTATAGGTGCCAAAACACTGATGAGGATAAACGTGGTGCGCCTCAAGCAAATATTCTCACTGATTGTGGGCATTATAGCCCTTTACATGATTTACAACGGTTCTACCGGAAAATTCAGTGCCAAACAAGAAAATTATGAGTCAAGAACTACAGAAAGATAAATTGGGTATCGCCATTGGCAATATACTGCGCTACGGTGTATGGACGGCTTTTTTCCTCAGCCTGGCCGGACTCATTGGCATAATTATACAACATGGCAATGCTGCCTTTGACCCATTGACACTGCCTGTGCAACCCGAAAAGTTTAGTGTAGCAGCCCTATGGCAGGGCATACTCAATTTTAACCCCCTGCATATATGCACCCTAGGGCTTTTAGTATTGCTGGCCACTCCCTTACTGCGGGTAGTATTTGCGCTATTTGGCTATCTGGCCGAGCGTAACTATTTGTATTTTTTCATTACACTAATAGTACTATTGATAATAGGCATCAGTTGCTGGCTGGGCATGTCAAAGTAATTATCCCTCCAAACTCTGCTTGCGCAGGAAGTACTTGCCCAGAATATCAAACTCCAGATTTACGGCATCGCCCACCTGCATGTACTGAAAGCCGGTATGATTAAAAGTATAAGGTATCACAGCTACCTGAAAATTATCGGCACCTACATTAAAAGCCGTAAGGCTCACGCCATTAATGCAAATGGAACCCTTCTCAATAATCAAGGCTGCAAACTGCGGGGGAAAGGAAAAGCTGAGCAGATGACTACCCTCTTGAGCTTCGATAGCCGTGCAGATGCCGGTGCCATCTACATGCCCCTGCACTATATGACCGTCTAGCCGCTCACCAAGCATCATGGCCAGTTCCAGATTTATTTTTCGCCCCGCTTGCCAGCTGCCAATCGTTGTTTTATTTAAGGTTTCCTGCACTACCGTTACCGTATAGTCCGTATCTGATTTGTTTACTACCGTGAGGCAAACCCCATCGTGTGCCACGGACTGGTCTATATTAACAATCTTGGCCAGTTCGGAGCGCACAGTAAGATGCAGATTGGTGCCTTCGTGCTCCACTGCATGGAGCACACCTATATTTTTTATAATTCCTGTAAACATGCTATTGTTTTATTGCTTTGCCTATATGCAGGTATTTGCCATCCGGGGCGGCATGCTGCAATTGTATATTCATTTGATTGCGCAAACTATCATTTATCACGCTAAACATCCCCGAGACCGTATCTGTAGCCACACAAAATACTTGTCCGCCATCGGTATTGGACAGTAAAGTATCTGTAAAAGCCAGCCCAAACTTGTTGGCGGTGATATGCAGTTGCTGGCCTGCGCCGCAAAAGCCACTTACCAGAATCCTATTGCGCAGGGTATCCATACTGAGGTCCATAGGCGTCATGCTGAGCAGGTAGGTATCTGTGCGCACAAAAGTAAAATCATCAAAAAATACAGAATCTACAAACTGCCAATTACCTGCGAAAAAGTCGGTAGAATAGACACAAGTACTATTATCTGGCGTACCGGGGAAGCCATGATTATAATTGGCTGCAATGGGGTCATTGCAATAGCGCCGCCCCTCCAAATCCACATCCGGAGTTTTAGGGTCCTGATATTTGGTACAAGAAAACATCAGGCCACAAGCGAGCCCTATCGTAATTGAAGCCACAAGTTTACTATTCCACCTCATATAAGCAACAAAAATACAGAATTATCATCAATGCATTTCAATAAAGCGCATACAGAAGGCCGGTCAAAATCTTACTACCAAGGCACGCAAGTATAGGAGCAACATCTTTTTGACACTGCTTGTAGAAAAAGAGGGCAAAACATGGGAGGACTGCCAGATAATTGGAAGCGCTATAAGTGAAAACCGATATAAAGAAGAGGCTGAGATAAAAAACAAAGGCTGTCTTTACAGACAGCCTTTGAGTAAAACATCTAAAATAGTGAAACCAATTACTTTTTCTCGTCTGTTTCAACCAGTTCGTTTACGAACTTAGCGATAGCAGCGATACGATTGTCGTTCAATACATAATGGATAAATTTGCCATCACGCTCGGTGTTTACAATATTCGCTCTTCTCAAAATGGCAAGGTGCTGCGAAGCTACAGATTGCTCTAAGCGCAGTTTCACATAGATGTCAGTAACATTCATGCGTTTGTGCTCTTCAAGCAATTTAATGATTTGCTGACGCAATTTGTGATTGATTGCGCGCAAAGTCATTGCAGCACTTTTAACGGCTAAATAATCCAACTTCGTTTGTTCTTCAGAATTGTCTTCTTTTCTGATTACCAATGTGCTGGCTGTTAGTTGTTCCATCATTATATTATTTATTGTTTAATTATAGTATCCAAACTTTTTAATGCCCAAGCATAGTGAATTTAATTCCCAAGGGAAAAAACAGCATATTTGCTTGCAATTTGCATGCAAATATAGACCAATTAATGCAAATACTAATATAAAATTTATGTAAAAACGTGTAGTAAAAAAACTACAAGGAGCGTATTGTTTTGCATTAACATGTTGAAAACTATCCTTAAAATACGCATTTACATAGGTGATTATTCTAGCAATGCTATGTAAATCAATCTATAATCTCAGAACTGCCGCCGCTAAATTAAAACAAAAGTTATTCATTTAGTTTGACAATAGTGTAAAAAACTTATTTATTCAAATAACTAAAAAAACGAATTTCCTTACTTTCGAAAGTACAAAAGTAAAGGTAGGAATATTTTTATTATCTGTACCGCCGATAAAAAAATTTTAATTCTTTGTTTACATTAATATAAACAGATATTAACGTCAGCAAGGCAAATATTATTGAAAAATCTGCTAAAAAAAACTTTAAAGCAATCCTTATCTATATAGCAAATTGGTAATCAATCGGGATTTGGGGGCCATCGCCGGCCCCTAAATCTGCAACAGGCAGTTGTGTATTCGACTGAACCAGAAGATAAATGGCCATCTGCGCTATTATTAACCGGAGCCCAATATCGCCCGCTAGCATGGCTCGGAGCCAAGCAAATGCCCATAAAGTGCGTGAGGGGCAGGCGCGAAAAGTACACAGCAGCGAACTGCTGACGGGGATAATGACGCGATAAACTAATGCGGCCTTAACCCTACAATTATTCTATGACAAAAAAGATGCGCTGCGAGAACTTCCTGTACAACCTTCGCCATATATCAACTAGATGTTGCTATATGGCGAAGGTTGCGAACGCAGTTCACCCGACCCGCCGCCAGCCCTAAGCGAGAAATGACAAGCCTACACTATAAGCCTACCCTTGAGGAGCATGGGCGGCGGGGCACGCCCAGAAAAGAAATAAAATGGACAATATTGCCTGCATTAAAGATTAAAAGCGCATCGGCATTTCTGTTTCCTAAAGAATATATTATATTTGCAGCATTAATTTTCAAAATCCGTAAAAATGAATTTACACGAATATCAGGCCAAAGAACTTTTAGGTAGATACAACGTTCCTACTCAAAGCGGCGTGGCAGTATCCACTACTGAGGAAGCTGTAGCGGCTTACAAAAAAATCACTGAAGAATCCGGCAGTAAGTTTGCTGTTATTAAAGCGCAAATTCATGCAGGTGGACGCGGAAAAGGAACTATCAAAGAAGTGCCTACTCAACACGGCGTGCAAGTAGTAAAAAGTGAAGAGCAAGTGGCTGAAGTAGCTACCAATATTCTAGGTAACACACTGGTAACTATTCAAACCGGTCCAAGTGGTAAAGTGGTGAATAAGTTGTATGTAGCTAAAGATATGTATTACGATGGCCCTTCTGAGCGCCAGGAGTTTTATTTATCTATACTTCTGGACAGAGCATCTAAGCAGAATGTAATTATGTACTCTACAGAAGGTGGTATGGATATTGAAGAGGTAGCTCATAACACGCCTGAAAAAATATTCAAAGAATATGTAAAACCAGGATTCAAATTGCAAGGTTTCCAAGCAAGAAATATTGCTTTCAACTTGGGTCTGACCGGTGAGGCACAAAAGAACATGATTAAATTTGTAACCAATCTGTATAATGCTTATATCGGATTGGACTGCGCTATGTTGGAAATCAACCCATTATTCAAAGCTGCGGATGACCAAATCATTGCTGTGGATTGTAAAATGGGATTGGATGAAAATGCATTGATCAGACATAAAGACCTGGCTGAGCTAAGAGATAAAACCGAAGAAGACCCAACAGAAGTAGAAGCTGGTGAAAACAACCTGAACTACGTAAAACTGGATGGTAATGTGGGTTGTATGGTAAATGGTGCTGGTCTGGCTATGGCTACCATGGATATGATTAAACTTGCAGGTGGCGAACCGGCAAACTTCCTGGATGTGGGTGGTACTGCTAATGCACAAACTGTAGAGGCAGGCTTTAGAATCATCATGAAAGATCCTAATGTAAAAGCTATCCTGATTAATATCTTTGGTGGTATCGTACGTTGCGACCGCGTAGCTGCAGGTGTTATCGAAGCTTACAAAAATCTGGGCAATATCGATATTCCGATTATCGTGCGCTTACAAGGTACTAATGCAGGTGAAGCGAAGAAACTGATTGAAGAATCTGGCCTGAAAGTACAATCTGCTATCTTGCTGAGCGAAGCAGCTGAGCTGGTACAGAAAGCAGTACAAGCTTAATATTAATAGGCAATACCTTATAATTTAGAAAGCCCTTGCAGTATATATTGCAAGGGCTTTTGTTTGGCATAAATGCGCTGTTAACTTAATAGGACATCCATTTGGGGCGTGCAGCTTTGATACGCTCCATAACGGGACAGTCTGGGTCATGAGCGCCAGGCAGGTAGCCAATGCTCATCAGAAACTCGCCTACTATTTCCCCGCCTGTAAACTTGAATGTCTTTTTGAACAAGCGTAGCCATTCTTCTTTGGGCTTGGGCGCATGATGCTCCAACCAGGCGGCAAAAGAGCCATACTCTTGTTGCAGACCTAATATAACTTCTGCATTATGTATTGCCGCAGCTACTTTGAGCCTGTTGCGGATAATGCCCGGGTCTGCCAGCAGACGGGCCACATCATTTTCGTCATAGGCAGCAACCTTGGCGATGTCAAAATTATCGTAAGCTCTTCTAAAGCCTTCCTCCTTTTTGAGTATTGTTTCCCAGCTCAGTCCGGCCTGATTGATTTCCATTATCAATCTGCCAAAAAGCTCGTTGTCGTCAGCAATAGGGAAGCCATAAAAATGATCATGATAGCGTGCATGCAATGATTGGCGCTCGGGGCCTTGCATTTGCGGAATTGCTTTGCAATAAGACATACAATTATCAATATAAAATGAACATTAGCTTGGAGCTGCAGGGCCTGTGCCAGAATCATTCTGTCAATAGCAAATAAAAGTTCATGGTAACTTGAGATTCCACCGGCGCTCCATTCATATAAACTGGTCTATTTCCGCTTCCTGCGCCCTCAGACTCAGGGCATTCATCAGCATAAGCGCGGCCAAAAGGCCTATAATCT
>DATGQB010000146.1:0-16375 GCA_035304405.1 Edaphocola sp. | reverse complement strand
CAAATAATCCACAAAATAGTGAAAAAAGCATAATAAATTATGGTTTTTGAGCTATTGAAGTGGATTAGAAGCAAGAATAATTTTATATAAAGAGTCTAATGCGTAATCTGGGTTAAATATTAAACAAGGCCGGACTGCGTAGCAAAGCGCCCGGCCTTCTTTTTTAACTAATACGCTGCTTTTTGATGACTCGTGCCGCGGTCCTAAATGTCAATAAGGATTGTGCTGGCAAACCATTACTGATTGTTCTTTCATTCGAAATTTTGGAGTCTCAGAGCCTGCCTGCATGTTTTAGAGCAAATTGTCCAAGGCAGATTGTAATTCATTATAGGCATGTTGGTCCTTCTGGTTTCTGGCTTCCTGCATGCCTTGCTCGTAAATAAGGGCCGCCTCCTGCTCATTGCCCAGTTGCTCTAGTAGTTTGCCCAGATGATAGTAGGTGCCTACGTAATCGGGGTTTAGCTCCTGGTTGTGTTTAAAGCAAGCCAAGGCCTGCTCCGCATCTTCCAGTTTCAGATATTCCAGCGCCAAGGCATGTATCAGAAAAGCATCTTTGGGATTCTGCTCCAGAAAGCTTTTGATTTTTTCTATTCTGTCCATATTCGCAAAATAAATCAAAAATCAAATTCGCCTTTTACTCAAATAACCTATATTTTTGTTTTTTAACTTCACGCCAAACGAATATTTATTTGTAACCAATGGAAGCAAAAAACAGATTTAGCAAGATTATTCCCAATTTAATTGCGATTGTGGCTTTCCTACTCATTGCGGCAGTATTTAATGCTCCGGCGCTCAAAGGCGACAGAGTGGCTCCGCACGATACCGTGAGCTGGTTGTATATGAGTAAAGAAGCAAGAGACTATTATGATGAGCATGGCAAATCGCCCCGCTGGACCAACAGTATGTTTTCGGGCATGCCTACGGCAGCGATACACGAGCCTTCAAATGCCAACTGGTATGGCAATATAGGTAGTGCTTTGCTCATGCAGCCCAAGAGCGGATTGGTTAATCCTATCGGCTTTTTGTTTGTATGCATGCTCGGTGCCTTTGTATTGCTTAAGTCTTTAAAAACCGATACTGTGGTCGCAGGCATTGGGGCAGTGGCCTATGGGCTTAGTACATACTTCCCCATTTTGATTACTGCGGGGCACCTCACCAAGGTGGTAGATTTGGCCTATTTACCTGCAGTAATTGGTAGCCTTATCTATATTTTCGACAACAAAAGACTGTTAGGTTCTGTTCTTTTTGTAATCTTTCTGAGCTTTTATATCTCTGCCGGTCACTGGCAAATTATTTATTACAGTCTGTTTCTTTTTGCTGCTTTGGGCATAGCCTTTTTGGTTATCGCCATAAGGAAGGGTAATCTCAAAGACTTTTTTATGAATAGTGCAATAGCCATAGTGCTGGCAGTAGTGGCATCAATGTCCAACTATACCGGTATAGTGGGTAGCTCCGGATATGTGGCACAGTCTATGCGTGGGGGTGGCTCAGAACTCACCATCAATAAATCACACGAGCTGTTAGAAACAAAAGGTGGATTGTCTAAAGATTATGCTTTTTCATGGAGTAATGGTATTGGTGAAACTTTTTGTGCCATTATTCCCAATTTGTACGGAGGCGCCTCCTCTTCTGATATAGGTGCGGGTTCTAATTATGGCGAAGCATTGAGCTCCTTGGGCGTGCCTTATAATCAGGTAGAGCAAATGACTTCTAGTGCACCTACCTATTTCGGTCCACAGCCATTCTTGTCCGGTCCGATTTATTTTGGTGCCATAGTTTGTTTCTTGGCTATTCTGGCACTATTTATCATCAAAGATGCCAGAAAATGGGCTTTGGTGGCAGTAGCCTTGTTAATGATTATCATCTCCTGGGGTAAAAACTTCTCCGCATTCAACTATTGGATGTTTGACAATTTCCCGATGTTTAATAAATTCCGCTCGCCCAACATGGCTTTGTCTATCACCGGTATTAGTGTGGCAGCTCTGGCATTTTGGGGCCTTCAGGACTACATCAAAAGAGTGGCGGAGGAGCGTGAACAGCTGCTCAAATGGCTGAAGTCTGCTGTGCTGACGACTTTGGGTCTGGTAGTGGTGTTGATTATTTATAGTCAGGTGATGATGGACCATAAAGGAGCCAGCGATGCCCAGCTGGAGCAAAGTTTTGGCGAGCATGCAGGCAAGCTACTTAATGCCCTGAAAGCAGATAGGGCAGCTATGGCCTTGAAAGATGGGATACGTAGCCTGATATTTATCGCTATTGCCTTCGCGGGCTTATGGGCGCTCACCAAAGAGCGTATCAATAGCCTTATTGCAATGGTAGTAATCGGACTGGCTTGTACTATAGACCTTTGGGGCGTGGGCAAACGTTACCTCAACGAGAATCATTATTACGACGAGTTTAGCATTGAGCAGAAATTCTTCACCCCTTCTGCTGCAGTGGCTCAGGTGCAAAAAGACCCCGGTCATTTCAGGGTGCTCGACCTCAGTATTAATACCTTTAATGATGCCAAGACTTCCTATTTTGTAAAGACTATTGGTGGTTACCACCCTGCCAAGCTACAGCGCTATCAGGATTTGATTGAAACTCATATCTCCAACAAGTGGAATGCTGCAGTGCTGAATATGTTGAATACCAAATATATCATCAGTCAGGGACAAGGTGGTGCGCCTACGGCATTCCCCAATCCGGATGCGCTGGGTAATGCATGGTTTGTACAAAACATCAAATTTGCCCAATCGGCTGATGAAATTATACAAGCTATGGAAGCGCCATCTATCACGGCAGTTCCTAATGATTCTGTGCCGCAGGGATTCCAACCGGCGGTGGAGGCCATTGTAGCACATGACTATCAGTCCAAGGTAGGCAACGTATCGTACAACGTGGAGCAAGCACAAATCACACTGCAAGACTATTCTGCTCCATATCTAAAATATGAATCTAACAATCCTGCCGAGGGCTTTGCAGTGTTTTCAGAGATTTACTATCCTGAGAACTGGACTGCTTACATCGATGGTAATCCGGCAGAAATTATCCCCGTAAACTACGTGTTGAGAGGATTAAAAGTGCCAGCCGGCAAACATACCATTGAGTTTAAATACGAAGACAAGAAAATGGACAAAGCCGAAAACGTCAATCTGATAGGCAGTATAGCTGTAACATTGGTGATTGCAGCTGCAGGGGCACTATCCTTTAGACGCAGTAAAGGCCAAGCCTAATTTGAACTAAATAGCCATACATACAAGAGCCGCTTCCAATTCCGGAAGCGGCTCTTGTTGTGCTTAATAAGATTTGTCCTTGCCGGGCTAATCTATTAGAAGTATCTTTTGACAATTCGTAAAGAGGCTGTGCGTCTTTTGAGCCGTCTGCTGATAATGCCACCGGCATCGATGGCATCAATTACAACGCCGCCAGACTGCTGAGAGGCATGAATAATGCGCTGACTATCCAGCAGTATGCCCACGTGAACGATTTGCCCCTCTTCATTGTCGAAGAATGCCAAATCTCCGGCCTTAGCTTCTTGAAGAAAAGCTACTTCCTCACCTTTGCCGGCCTGCATGGCAGCGTCGCGTGGCATGACCATATTATGCAGCTTAAACACCATTTGTACCAAACCCGAACAATCAATGCCCATATGCGTGCGTCCGCCCCAGAGGTAAGGAGCGCCAAGATAGCTCATAGCTGCTTCTGTGATACCTTGCTCGGAGAGTTGCAGACTTTTAATCACTTTGCGGGCTCCTTTATAGCAAATATCGTCATGCTCCAGCCAGTAGAATCTGCGGTGCTTCATGCCAAAGAGGTCGGCGCCGGGAGCAATCTGGGTCTGAGCACTGGGTCTGAGCAGCTTGCCGCCAGCAGTACCCACGATACTTTTTGCGGGTTTTTTGTATTGCTTGAGCGAAACAGTGGTAACACCGCCGCTATGAACCCATCCTTCGTACTGGTCCCACTCGCATTCTATATACAACCAATCCCCCTCTTGCCGTAGGGCAATAGCGCGCTCGCCAAACAAGAGCTGAGAAGACATTTCTGCCTGGTGAGCCGGTGCTGTGCGGATAGCCGTAGCAGGGCAAGAACAGACGAGATAGGAAAAAATCATAGCCAAGGTGAGATTATAAGAACAGGTGCTTTAACGCATAAAGCACCTGTTGTAATTCTACTTATTGTATTCGGCCAAATACTTATCAAGGGCAGCCACCATAGAAGGTGCAGATGGCATTGGCGCCTTGATATTGACGTAAAAGCCGGCCTCTTCAAGCGCTTTATGCGTATTGGCACCGAAGCCGCCAATAATCATATCACCCTGTTTGAAATTGGGGTCGGTGCTGAGAATAGAATCTACTCCGAAGGGGCTAAATAGCACCATGGCGTCGAAGTCGCGGATTCTTTTCATGATTGGCTCCATGTCATTGGGCACAGTGCGGTATACCACAGCTTCTATAAAGTTGTATCCTTTTTGGATGAGCGATGGAGAGATTTCGTTTTTGGAATTTTCTGAAACCGGAATTAAGAACTTTTCGGTGTCTTTATATTTGTTCAGTACATCCAGAAGTCCGTCTACAGAGCCATCTGCAGAGAAAAACACTTTACGTTTTCTGTACAGTATAAACTTTTGCAGATACAATGCTACAGCCTCTGTGATACAGAAATAGCGCATTTCTTGTGATACTTTGAACTTCATTTCCTCACAAATTCTGAAGAAATGGTCCACTGCGTTTCTACTATTGAGTATCACTGCATTGTATTCAGAAAGGTCAATTTTCTGTTTTCTGAAATCCTTGGCCGAGCATGGCTCAAGTCTGATAAACTGATGGAATGTAAGCTTCACATTATATTTCCGCTCCAAGTCGAAATACGGAGATTTCTCTGACTCGGGACGGGGCTGCGAAATAAGGATATTCGTTAATCGTCTCCCAGCTACTTCCTGTACAGGGCCCGGCTTTGTTGCTTTAACAGCCTTCTTCTTTACAGTTTTGCTTGCCGCATTCTCTAAAGGCGATTCCTTTTTACTAACAGTTTTAGTAGCTTTTGCCATTTTTCAGGTAATAAATGATTTACATTTTCTGTACTTCTGCTGTTCCAGCCGGCCAAATTCTACTATAAAAAATAATTATAGAGAAATTTTGTCAGTATTGCCAGTGGAAGCAATTCTGAGGCGCAAAAGTACATAAAAAAATGAAATTTACTATATTGAAAAAAGGAGGCCAATGAGCTCCAGGACCTTGTGTACCGATTAATTAATAATATTGCTACCAAGAGGATGGCTACCAGGAAAATTACATTGAGCCAGGCCCCCTGACCAAAGGCCAGAATGATTGCAAAAGGGAGTAATACAACTGCTAGTATTTTATTGATTAGGAATACATTATATAAATAATCGTTGGTGGCTTGCTCTACCTTAAAGGCCCATCCTACGAATCTCAGTACGCAGTATTTGACAGCATAAATTAGGGCAGTGGCGGTGCAGGTGCCCACGATTAACCACTCCGGTGCTATTTGTCCGCTGCTGATCCAATTGGTACGATAGCTGAATACAGCATATAAAAATACTCCAAAAGAGACGAAAAAGAACAGGTTCATCGCCAAATTGGCTAATACATTTTGCTGAATCTGCACGCGCAAAGCCCGTTTATTGACCATAGGACTCATAAAAGACTGATATAAGAGCTGGAAATAGGTGGGAAACATGAGTCTGAGCATGCCTAAGAGACCCAGAAGCCCTAAAATCAGGTAGAAACTCAGGGTTTGGTCTTCGGGTTGATAGCTTTTTTCAATTTGTTGGTAAAGACTCTTATCCTTACCTATAAAAGGCATAGAATCTACAAATGCTCTGTATGTGCTATCAGATATGCGTTTAATGGTAGCATCATCAAGCGTGACATCATATTGCTCGAATGCAAACAGGTTTTGAGCAGAGCCCAATACGACAACCCATAAAACTATGAGTAGCAATATTCTGTGCAGCATTTTATGATTTATAGGCATTGTGGCAGTTTCGATTTCTAGCTTGGCTACAAAAGTAGCAGATTAATCCAAATTTACAGAAGTATTGCAGGCTATTTTCCGCTGAAATATAGTAATATTTACTGATGGATCGGTGCTGCTGAATTGTGTGCATATGTGTCCTGCCATATTTGTATAAAAAAACAGGCCTTACAAAAATTTTTGGAAGGCCTGTTTTTTTATACAGCAAATGAATATTAATCCACTTTTTTCTTAGCCGACTTTTTAGTCTCCTTTGCTTCGGCATCCTCCGCATCCTTTTTTGCGGCGGATTTTTTAGACTTTTTTGCAGTTGTTTCCTC
Organism: Edaphocola sp.; assembly: GCA_035304405.1. GTDB lineage: Bacteria > Bacteroidota > Bacteroidia > Chitinophagales > Chitinophagaceae > Edaphocola. The sequence continues at coordinate 10,073 of DATGQB010000146.1, read as the reverse complement.
AGCTACCTCTTCAGTGTCGGCAGCGCCATCTTGTGTGTCCACTTGACGGTACATGTCAAAGTTCAACAAATCGTTGGCTTTTAACAGCTCGTACCATTTCAGGATTTTTTTGATATCGCTCACATATACACGCTCCTGGTCGAAGTTGGGCAGTACTGTTGCGAAATAACTGCGCCACTCATCGTTAGATGCTTTTTTATTGCTGATTAACTCTTTTACCGGAGCATCATTGTTTTTAATGGTTTCTAGCACCTCGTGCAGGCGCACGTTTTCGCCGTATGTATAGATTTCGATACTCTCTAAAGGAGTCAGTTGGTGTAAGCGGGATGACACAAATTTGATGCTCTTATCAATAAGGCTGCGTACAAAAGCACCATCATTTTTTGTGCTTACCAGTTGGTACAATCCCGGCATTCCCGTTACGGCGACGATTTGTCTATATTCCATATTTATCTTTTTTGTGCTAACAAATTTGAGCATGCGAAAATAGGTTATTTTTTATTATTCCGCTATTGAAAATGAATTAAGCGGTGTTGTATATGCTGGAAGCTGGCCTGGGCAGGTTCTGAATGGTAAGAGCTTGCCGGGCCTCTGATAAACTACTTGGATGAGGGAATGATACAATCGAAAAGCCACCAAACCACAGTGCGCGGCCTCTTGTACGTTTGCAACAATTTGACTAAAGCCTATGTAATCTATAAGAATGTTTAACTACATTTGCGTTATGGTCATCACTCGATTTTTGGCACAGGTTGGCGAGTTTACGCTGATGCTCAAGGGCATGTTTAAGCGGCCGGAAAACAGAAAAGTATATTGGAAAGAATTTGTACACCAATGTTATGATATAGGAGTACGTTCACTGCCCATTGTACTGATAATTTCTGCATTTCTAGGTGCGGTAATGACATTGCAGTCGGCCTACCAGCTGGTGAGCCCTGTAGTGCCGAGGCATGTAATAGCTCAGATTGTGCGCGACTCTACCATACTCGAGTTGGCGCCCACTCTCATTTGCGTCGTGCTAGCCGGCGTCGTAGGCTCTAAGATTGCCTCCGAGCTGGGTAATATGCGCATCAGCGAGCAGATTGATGCCCTGGAGATAATGGGTATTAATACCAAGACCTTTTTGGTGGCGCCCAAAATTATTGCGGCCATGCTTATGGTGCCCCTACTGATTATACTTTCCATTTTTGTGAGTATGGCAGGGGGCTATGCTGCAGCTTCGATTACGGGGGCCGTTTCGCCAGAAGCATTTCATTACGGACTGACGACCGATTTTGTCGCGTTTAATATGTATGTAGCCATGGCTAAGGCCATTACATTTGCATTTATCATTTCCTCGATACCTGCCTATTACGGTTATAACGTAAAGGGCGGTGCCCTAGAGATCGGTAGAGCCTCCACTACTTCTGTAGTGGTGAGTTGTATTACGATTCTCTGTGCCGATTACGCCATAACTGTATTGATGCTAAATGGTTAACGATTTACAAATGAATGTACATTTGAGCCGAATGTTTTTATAATTTTCTAGTTTTGCTGAGCGAAAGTATTGAAACCTTTCGCAATAAGAAACTTCATAAAACCATTTTAATATGCTAAAAAGAGTATTAAGCATCGGCTTGTTGGCCGCAGGCTTGAGCTTCGTGAATACAGAAGTATTTGCCCAAGCTAGCGAAACAAGTGTTGTGTATAACAAGGAAAACGCCAACGGATTCGTGGCTAACGTTTCTGGAGACAAAGTCATTCTTACCAAAAATATTGAGGAATATTTCAAATCGGTGTTTAAAACCAAGCCTTCCAACTCTAAAGGTTATAAAGTATTTAAAGGAGTAGTATGGCCAGAGGTGTCTCAGGATAAGCTGGATGTTTACTACAAGGTAGATGGCAAAAAAGGTAATAATCAGGTAAGCATGTTGGTGTCTAAAGGTTATGATAATTATATTACTACAGCCTCTGACCCGGCGATAGCTGCAGGAGTGCTTCGTTATTTGAATGGCCTTCAGGTTGCGACAAATAATGCGGCAGCGGTGCAAGCAGCTGAAAAGGCAGTAGAAGAGGCTCAGAAAGCCCAGGAGCGTGCTGAGAAGCAACTTAGAGACCTGAAAGCTGAGAAAGAAAAAATAGAGAAGAAAATCTCAGAGCAACAAAAAGATGTGACCGAAAGAGAAAAGGCTGTGAGAGAAGCTAAAGATGCTTTGGAAAACGCAAAAGCGAAACTAAAATAAGTGGCGCTCGTTTTGATACGAGTTTTGAATACAAAAAAGTCATTATCAAGGGTAATGACTTTTTTTGTGTTGCTTGCTGGCAATATTGTGTACTTAGGTAATACGCTTAACTTCCTTGCCCCATCTGTATCTACGCAGGGCTTAGTATTTTCAGAGTAAGATTTACAAAGGGAATATGGGCGCTCTGGTATTTACTATATTTTGTTTGCATCGAATGAGAGGGCCTTGTTGTGAGCCGCGTGAGGGATAGGAGTGGATAGCCCGCAGCAGCATGAAGCGGAGCGGAATGCTGCGAGGACTAGAAACGTATAGCCCGGTCCCGCCGCAGCAAGCTATAATTTGCCCTTGCATGCCACCAGGCACTGGCTGATGCATGATAAGGAGTGCCAGCTGCGGCGGGGCACGCCCCCAAAAGCAATAATACAGGATAGCCAAAGCTCTTGAGCTCGAACAATGGGGATGAGTGGCAGAATGAGAACGCGCATCGTTTTTAGTAAATATGGATATGTGGAGTTTTAGATATAGGATAATAGTTGTTTTATAACGATGCTGTAGCTATTGATGTAGGCATAAAAGGTGATTTATAGAAAGCGGCGGGAATGGAAAAGCATTATTTCTAAATGGTTTTCGCAATAAGACGTATTTTTGCAGCCTATTATAACCGATAAGGAATGATTAATTTCAAACTAACACAGATACCTGAGCGCACAGTGGTGCCGCGCAGTGCCGGACTGACCATGGTAATGGATAAGGGAATGAGCGTGGCAGATTTGCGAAATTTTATTTCAGTGGCTCGTCCCTATGTAGATGTAGTGAAACTTGGTTTCGGTACCGCTGCGGTTACCCCTAATTTAAGAGAGAAATTGGCTATTTATAACGAGGTAGAGCTACCGGTGTATTTTGGCGGCACCTTGTTCGAAGCTTTTTTGATACGAAATCAGTTTGAAGATTATATCGCTGCGCTGAAGGAGTATGGGATGAAATATGTAGAAGTGTCTGATGGATCTATAACCATACCTCATGCAGATAAGTGCAAATATATAAGCCGGTTGGCTTCTGAAGGGTTTACAGTCTATTCGGAAGTTGGCAGTAAAGATGCTTCGAATGTGATGCCCCCTTACAAATGGATAGAACAAATGACGGCCGAATTGGAAGCCGGTTCATCAAAAGTGATTGCCGAGGCTCGAGAAGCTGGTAATATAGGCATCTATAGAGGTTCTGGCGAGGTGAGAGAAGGGCTGGTGCAAGAGATACTCACAAAAATAGATGCTGAGCGGATATTGTGGGAGGCACCGCAAAAGGCCCAGCAGGTATACTTTTTGAACCTATTGGGTTGCAATGTGAATCTGGGCAATATTGCTCCGAATGAGGTGATATCATTAGAGGCAATGCGTATCGGACTGCGGGGCGACTCTTTCAATATGTTTTTAGACAAGTAGAACATTATGGAGGCTTTTGCTAACCGTTTGCGCAAGAATTACCGTCATATATCCAAGTGGGCAGAGCGCAATAAAGTGCAGTGCTATAGGGTATATGACCATGATATTCCGGAGTATCCTTACTGTATAGATATTTATGCGGACTGTCTGCATATGGCGGGGTATTTAAGCCGAAGGGTAGATATAGCACTCCAGGATGCACAGCTACAAGAAGCCGGGATGCTGGCAGCCAAGGTGTTGCAGATTCCGGACGATAAAGTATTTATCAAGAAGAGGCGTGTGCTGGCGCGGAGAGAAGAGCAATATGAGAAATTTGCTCAGGAACGCCATAGGATGGTGGTATCAGAAGGTGGTTTGAAATTTTGGGTAAATCTGACAGACTATTTGGATACCGGATTGTTTTTAGACCACCGACCGTTGCGCGCTCGGTTTAGAGAAGAGGCTGCAGGCAAGGAAGTGCTTAACTTGTTTGCCTATACCGGTTCGTTCTCTGTATTTGCGCGACACGGAGGAGCCACTGGGGTGACCACTGTAGATTTGTCGCATACATATGTGCAATGGGCCAAAGATAATTTTGAAGTCAATGGTTTTGATATTGAGCGAGATGAATTTGTGGCCAGTGATGTGATGAGTTTTTTGAAGGCAGAACCGAGTAAGCTTTATGACCTGGTGATTGTAGACCCTCCAAGTTTTAGTAATAGCAAGCGCATGAAAGGCACTTGGGATACGCAACGTGACTATCCCACTATGCTTTACCTTTTGTGTAAGCATTGTAAACCCGGGGCGAAGATTTATTTTTCCAATAATTTTCGCAATTTTCAGCCAGATTTTAACAGATTGAGGGTGCGCTCTATACAAGATATTAGCTTAGCCACCATTCCCGAGGATTTTCGCAATAAGAACATTCATAAGTGTTACGAAATAATCGTGTAGAGGAAATTATAGAGGTAATCAGTGGGCAGATATTTTATTAATATTATCATAAGTATTGCAATAAAAGTTTGCATTACGCCAATTAAGAAATATCTTGCACAAAGTTTTTAAATTTTAATAATACAAGCATTTTATGGCGCAAGTAAAAGCAGGTGATAGTGTAAAAGTACATTATCACGGAAAGTTAACAGACGGCACCACCTTTGATAGTTCTGAAGGTCGTGAGCCTCTAGAGTTTGTTGTGGGTCAAGGTCAGGTGATCAAAGGATTCGACAACGCTTTAATAGGAATGACAATAGGTGAAAAGAAATCCGTTCATATCCCTGTAGACGAAGCATATGGTCCGGCACAGCCAGAAAATATGTTGGAGTTTCCTAAATCTGAATTCCCTGAGGGCGCAGAACCAGAAGTAGGTATGCATATGCACCTGAGCGATAATCAAGGAAATGTATTCCCTGTGGTGATTGCAGAGGTAAAAGAAAATTCAGTGATTTTAGATGCTAATCACGTATTGGCCGGTAAAGATTTGATTTTCGATATTGAATTAGTAGCTATAGGCTAAGCACTTCACAGCAAGGCGAAGTAGAAATGGGTAAATTTGAAAGTTTTACCCATTTTTTTTATTACTTTTGTTTCAATCAAAATTTAATTTTTAGGATAATGAGTTTCGCGCCAGTATTGTTGCAAGTAGCAGTGGATTCAGTAGAGCAAGTAAGCCAGGCAGTAATTGCGGCTGCACAACCCGTAAGTGCAGTAGGTGGAGAAGAACTTAGCTTGTGGTATCTTATCAAAGAGGGGGGAGTATTGATGATTCCTCTGCTCATATGTAGTCTTGTAGCAGTATTTGTGTTTTTTGAGCGGTTTTTTACCATCAAGAAGATGCTCAACATTCCTCCCGACTTTATGGCCAGGGTAAAGGAGAAGATAGTAGAGGGCAACCTGAGTGGGGCGCAACTACTTTGTAAAAATTATGATGCCTCTACCGCGAGAGTTATTGGTAAAGGCGTTAGTCGCATCGGTAAGCCAATAGACCATATTGAAAAGTCGATGGAGAATGCCGGGAAACTCGAGGTGTATGGCATGGAGAAAAATTTGGGCGTGTTGTCTGTAGTCGCAGGCATTGCGCCGATATTCGGATTTTTGGGCACGATTATCGGTATGATTGTCATGTTTTACAATATACAACATGACCCTGCATTTTCAATCAACAGTGTGGCCGGCGGTATTTATACCAAAATGGTTACTTCTGCTGCCGGATTAATTATCGGCTTGATTGCATATGTAGCATATAATTATTTGAACGCGAGAATCAACAAAGGTGTGAATCAGATAGAGTCTGCTGCATCTGAGTTTATAGATATTTTGCATACTCCTGCGCACTCCTAGCGCTTCGAATATTTTAGAAAAATGTCGGAAAAGACTATTCTCATTACAGGAGGAGCCGGCTTCATAGGCTCCCATGTGGTACGAAGATTTGTAACTCAGTATCCTAGTTACACCATTGTCAATCTGGATAAGCTGACCTATGCCGGGAATCTGGCCAACTTGAAAGATATTGAGGAGGCGCCAAATTACCATTTTGTAAAAGGTGATATTTGCGATTCCGATATACTAGAGCGTATTTTTGAGCAATTTCATATAGGTGCGGTAATTCACCTTGCAGCCGAAAGCCATGTGGACCGAAGCATTGTAAACCCGCTTGAGTTCGTGAGGACAAATGTGTTGGGTACCGTTACACTGCTCAATGTGGCCAGAAGATTTTGGCAAGGCAATTTAGATGCACACAGATTTTATCATATTTCTACAGATGAGGTGTATGGCACCTTGGGACTGGAGGGGAAATTTACAGAGACAACTGCATACGACCCGCACAGCCCCTATTCGGCATCCAAGGCCAGCTCAGATCATTTTGTTAGGGCATACCATGATACCTACGGGATGGACTGTGTAATATCCAACTGTTCGAATAACTTCGGCCCTTATCATTTTCCGGAAAAGTTAATACCACTGGCCATTAATAATATAAAAGATAACAGGCAGATTCCGGTCTATGGAACAGGGGAGAATGTTAGAGACTGGTTGTATGTAGAAGACCACGCCTGCGCTATCGACTTAATCTTTCACCAAGCGGCAAAAGGTAGTACTTATAATGTAGGTGGTAATAATGAATGGAAGAATATAGACGTGATAAGGTTGCTCTGCCGAATCATGGATAAAAAATTGGGAAGAGTCTCCGGTGCGTCTGAGCAACTAATCACATTTGTACAGGACCGTGCCGGTCACGATTTGCGTTATGCTATTGACGCGGGCAAACTGGCAGCCGATTTAGGATGGCAACCCTCAGTCACCTTTGAGCAAGGGCTTGAGCGTACCGTAGATTGGTATTTAGCCAACGAAGAATGGCTGCAGACCGTAACCAGTGGTGCTTATCAGTTATATTACCAGCAACAGTATCAAAACAAAGCATGAGAATAGAAGAAACTAAGCTCCAGGGCTGCTATATCCTATATCCCCAGATTTTTCGTGATGAGCGGGGTTATTTTTTTGAAAGTTTTAATAAGGCTCGCTTTGAGTCACTTACAGGAGCCTCCGGCGAATTTGTGCAGGACAATCAGTCCTTTTCTACCTTTGGCACTATTCGAGGGCTTCATTTTCAGAAAGGAGAATGGGCCCAGGCCAAGTTGGTTAGAGCCATAGAAGGCGTAGTTTTAGATGTTGCAGTGGACCTACGGCCCGAATCGGCGACCTTTGGGCAGTGGGTAGCCGTGCGACTAGATGCCGAACAACAAAATCAACTTTATATACCGCGCGGGTTTGCCCATGGTTTTTCTGTGCTCAGTCCCAAAGCGATTTTTGCGTACAAATGCGATAATTTTTACAATAAAGAGAGTGAGGGCGGCATCATATATAATGATGCCACTTTGGGTATTGATTGGCAGGTGCCGGCAGAGAGTGCCCAGTTGTCTGAAAAGGATAGGACATTACCACAGTTTATGTCATTAACTTTTTAAGCGTTTTAAGAATTAATTTGTCATCATGAAAGGAATAGTATTAGCTGGTGGTTCAGGCACAAGATTGTACCCTATTACAAAGGGGATAAGTAAGCAACTTATGCCCATATATGATAAGCCAATGATTTACTATCCGATTTCGGTATTGATGATGGCAGGAATTCGGGAGATTTTAATAATAACCACACCTGAGGATCAACAAGGATTTAAGCGATTGCTTGGAGACGGTAGCCAGTGGGGCTGTGATTTCCAATATGCTATACAGGAAGAGCCCAATGGACTTGCCCAGGCGTTTGTGATAGGCAAGTCATTTATAGGGAAGGATAAAGTTGCCTTAATACTAGGCGACAATATTTTTTACGGCGCAGGACTAGGCAGCCTGCTGCAAGCTAATAGAGATGTGGAAGGTGGCGTTGTCTTTGCCTATCCGGTCAATGACCCTGAGCGGTATGGGGTAGTAGCATTTGATGAGCAGTTCAATGCATTATCTATAGAAGAAAAGCCATTGAAGCCTAAGTCTAACTTTGCCGTTCCTGGATTATATTTTTATGATAACGACGTCATTGAGATTGCTGAGCAAGTGCAGCCATCTTCGCGAGGAGAATACGAGATTACCGATGTGAACAATGAGTATTTAAAGAGAGGTAAGCTAAAAGTGAGAGTATTAAGTCGTGGCACAGCATGGCTAGACACAGGTACATTTGATTCTATGATGGAAGCGAGTCAGTTTGTACAAATAATTGAGAACCGACAAGGACTCAAAGTAGGGTGCCCCGAGGAGGTTGCATTCAGAAAAGGCTTTATTGGCAAAGAGCAGCTACTCAAACTGGCAGCGCCACTTAAGAAAAGTGGTTACGGCAATTATTTGGAAAAAATAGCATTAGATTATGAAAAGTGAGGGCGTGTATATACACGAGTCTTCGTATGTGGATGAAGGAGCCCAAATTGGGAAAGGTACGAAAATATGGCATTTTAGTCATTTGATGCCGAAGTGCATCCTGGGTGAAAATTGCAATATTGGGCAGAATTGTTTTATAGCAGATAGGGTCAAACTTGGCAACAATGTAAAAGTACAGAATAATGTATCCTTGTATGAGGGCCTTGAGTGCGCAGATGATGTATTTATTGGGCCATCTGTAGTTTTTACCAATGTGTTGAATCCAAGAAGCGCTGTAAACAGGAAGAACGAATATAAAGAGACCAAAATTGGGCGTGGTGCCAGCATTGGGGCTAATGCTACAATAGTTTGTGGGAACAATATTGGTGCATATGCATTTATTGGAGCTGGGGCTGTAGTAACGAAAGATATTCCAGACTATGCTTTGGTAGTGGGCAATCCCGCGCGACGAATAGGTTGGATGAGTGCACATGGCCATAAGCTGGCGTTTGATGTTGCCGGTACAGCTGTATGTCCGGGTTCTGGTGAGCGCTATCAATTAATTGAAAACAATAAAGTTGTCAGAGTTGAATAAGGAGAGCGTCAAATTTGTGGTTATAGGATGCGGCCATATAGGTAAGCGACACATAGCCATGATACAAAATCAGGTTGAAGCAGAGCTAGTAGCTGTGGTAGATAAAAGAGCGCCAGAAGAGCTTGGTATAAGTGAAATTGGCGTGCCGTTTTTTTACTCTGTAGATGAGCTCTTGGCCTCAGGATTGACATTTGAAGTGGCCAACATAGCAGTACCCAATGGTCTTCATGCTTCGATGGCTCTAAGGATGTTGCGTGCCGGCAAGCATGTTGTCATCGAAAAGCCCATGACCTTAAGCAGTGCAGATGCCGAAGAAATAATAAATGTATCAGAAGTGGTGCAGCGGCATGTTTTTGTGGTCATGCAGAATCGCTATTCTCCGCCTTCAGTTTGGCTGAAAGAATTAATGGATACAGGTAAGCTGGGAGATATCTATATGGTGCAAATCAATTGTTTTTGGAATCGAGACCAGCGATACTACCAATCTGGAGATTGGCGAGGTACTAAGGACTTAGACGGTGGAACATTGTATACACAATTTTCGCACTTCATAGATATCATGTATTGGGTGTTTGGAGACATTAAGAATATAACCGGGCGCTTTTATGACTTCAACCATCAGCAAATGACAGCCTTTGAGGATAGTGGTGTACTGACCTTTGAATTTGAGCGAGGAGGTGTAGGGAGTCTGAGTTTTTCAACCGCTGTGTGGGACAAGAATATTGAGAGTAGCATGACTGTCATAGGCTCGCAAGGAAGTGTCAAAATTGGTGGCCAGTATATGGATAAAGTTGAATATTGTCATATTAGAGATTATCAGATGCCGGAATTGCCGCCAACACAGCCGGGGAATGATTATGGTAGCTATAAGGGTTCTGCTGCGAATCATGTTTTTGTGATTCAAAATGTAGTGGATGTGCTCCGAAATAGGGATACTGTGACCACAAATGCAAAGCAAGGGGCTACCGTAGTGCGTATAATAGAAGATATGTACTC
>DATGQB010000145.1:0-3676 GCA_035304405.1 Edaphocola sp. | reverse complement strand
AAAAAAAGCTGCTCTATAAAGAGCAGCTTTGTAGTTATATTATCGGATAATCTATTGCGTTCTATTAAACTTGTAACGGTAATCTTTAATCTCTGCATTCTGGCGCATGCTTTCCAACACCAGCTGTGCCATACGGCCTTTTGCAGAGATTTCTGCATTTTGGCGCTCAGCTTCGAGATTTCTTCCTTCTGCCGGAGCTTTTACCATATTGCGATTGCTAACCTGCACGTAATACACACCTCCCATGGTAGGTATAGCCGGAGACAGTGCATTTTCTTTAACTTGTTTTCCAAACACATATCCCATCAGTTTAGGCTCATTGCCAATACCCGGAATCATAGGGGCACTTCCATTTACAGATTCTGCGGTAGCTACTTCTACTTGATATTGAGCAGCTATGTCGGCTAGAGATTTTTTGTCTTTTGTAGCATCTATAAGCATTTGAGCTTTTTTCTGGTTTCTAACCACTGTCTCCAGACCTAGTTTGGTATTACCTGTCGGCTGAAGCAGTCCTACGGGTTGGATACCGGTAAGTCTTGCAATTACGATTCTATTACCACCTACGGTGAAAATTGGAGACACATCATTTACCTTAGCATCGTAAGCCCAATTTACCAGTTCGCTAGACGCACCCAAACCAGGGATAATGCGGCTGTTCTTATTGATACCTTGAGTAGGTTGGACAAACAGACCTGCAGCGTTGGCTTCTTTCTCAAAGTTTTGCGGAGCAACAGTTACTTTATTGGCAAATTCTGATGCTTTAGCATACAGTTCTGCGTAAGTATTTTTATCTGCTACTATAGGTTTAGCAATAATTGCCAGCTGGGTAGCGTTTACACTATTGCCTTTTTTCAGAATCTGAATATAGTGCAAACCAGAATAACCAGGACTTTCTACTTTAACCACTTTGGAAGCGCCCGCACCGGCACCGCTAAATGCAAAATCACCAAACTCTTTAGTAAAGTTGCTGCGTTGAGTCAGTGGCAGTTCGTATTCTCCACTTGGATTTTGAGCAATATTATCGTCAGAGTACTCAGCAATCAGAGAATCGAAAGGCACACCCGCTTTTTCCTTTGCCAGCATACTGTCTATCCTAGCCTGAGCTTCTTCTTCGCTACGTACGGTTTCTGTACCTTGAGGGCCCATACGCTTGGTCATTACCAGAATATGACGCACCTTAACCGTATCAGGCAGGCTTGCTTTGTTCATGACTTTGGCAATTGCCATATCTTGACCAAACTGGAATGGACCAACAATATTTCCGGAAGGAGTTTGTTTTACCATCTCCTCAATCTGCATTTGAGTGAGGAAATCATCTGTCTGATAAGATACAGGGAATTGTGTCGCTGAGTTACGTTTCACATATGCCTCTACATCCTCGGCAGTAGCCAGCCCCTCTCTAAGATTTTCCAGCTCGGTGCGAACACGAGCACTATCTGCAGCTGATGGAGCAATGGTAAAGGTCACAAACTCTGCACTTCTCGATTCTTCTTTTTGAAAATAAAGAGCTTTTTTAGAAGCTATATACTTGTTAATATCTTCATCCGTCACTTTTACTTTATCATCCGGAATCAATGTGTAAGGCAGCGACACATATTCGAAGCTTGCGGTACTGTTGTCAATTTCGTATTGCTCATCCAGCAAGAACTTAGGGGTATAATAGCTACCATTAATAAAGGCATTCAGTTTGTTTTGCGCTTTATTTAGTGCCAGCTCACGTTTAAAGTTTTCCCAGTTAGCTTTCATAACAGGGTCTTTAGTACGCTCATATTCTGCGATAGCACCGGCGGCCATCTCTGCAGAATACTCACCCGTTTGCGGATTGGTAAATGCCTGACGTACCATAGGGTCAGGATTAGCAGCATTAAGCATTTCCTTAAGCTCTGCATCTGTAACAGTAAGACCCAGTTTTTCAATGAGCTCATCAGACAGACGCTGCATTACCATTTGATTGAACACTTGGTCTCTCGTTTGAGCACTGGAGTTTTCGTCCATAGGACGGTTTTGCTGTCTCATTTGCTCTTCCTGAGCATTGACCAAGGCTTCATATTCCTTAAAATCAATAGATTCACCATTAACCTTTGCAATTGTGCTGCCAGAGCCAAACAAACCACCGCTGCTACGTCCACCGCTGGTAGCATCCATCAATATAAAGCCTACCAGAGAAAGCACGATTACTCCTCCTGCAACCTTCGCATATTTATCCCGAATTTTCTGAATAATTGCCATATTCTTATTTGGAAATATTTTAATAAAGTGGGCAAATTTACCAAAAACTAATGTTAAACCAAAAATATATTGTAATGCGTCAGAAGGCAATTTTTACTAGCCCGTGTATGCCAGTCGGGTATATTGCCTCAAAGCCTGTAGCTTTGCCATCAAAATCTTCTCATCTATAATGAAATGTTTAATGGTATGCTTGGGAAATATCTGCCGTTCTCCCATTGCTGAGGGTGTAATGAAAAAACTGGTGGCAGAAAGAAAGCTGGATTGGCAGGTAGACTCTGCTGGCACTAATGGCTATCATATTGGCGAAGCCCCTCACAAATACTCTCAAAAAGTGTGTAAAAAACACGGTATCGACATCAGTAATCAGCGTGCAAGACGTTTTAGCAGTAAAGACTTTGAACAGTATGACCTCATCTTCGTAATGGCTGCAGACGTGTATGACGATTTGCAGCGATGGGCACCTAAGCCGGAGGATATGGAAAAAGTGCATTATTTTTTAGATGCGCTCTATCCTAATGTTTCTGCAGAAGTGCCAGACCCTTGGTATGGCGACGAAAGCGGATATGAGCCTGTGTATCAGATGATTGCAAAAGGATGTGAAGCTATCCTCGATAAGTGGACAAAGAGCTGATGTTTGGCTATTTAAGGAATTTTTTTGAAAAAAAATTGTAAAAACTTGATTAAAATACACTATTTATTATATTTGCGTATATTAAATCACAATTAAATCTTAAAGAACGGTGTCGTACGAGAATAACAAAAACTTCGAAGAGAAGCGTAACGCAGAGGTGGCTTTCAGTAAAAAGATTAAAGCCGGAAAAAGAAGAACTTACTTTTTTGACGTGAGAGAAACGCGTGGAAACGATTACTTCATCACCATCACGGAGAGCAAAAAAAGATTTAATGACGAAGGCTATGATCGTCACAAAATGTTTTTGTACAAAGAAGATTTCAACAAATTTATTGCTGCTTTGACAGAAACAGTTGATTTTGTGAAAACGAATCTGATGCCGGATTTTGATTTTGACGCATTCAATCATGACGATGTAGAGCAAAACAATGAAGCGTTTAATGAAGAAGAAAGCATAAGCTTCTCTTCAGAACCTGAGGCCACAGAGCTTAGAGATACTACTGTGGATGAGTGGAAAATGTAACAACCCAGCTGCCTGCCTGCATCCAACAAGATGATGCAGAACATTTTTACAGCAATTATAAAGGCGCGATAAGCCCTCTTATACATAACACAGCCCGATGCTTTTGGCACCGGGCTTTTTTGCTGCCATATCCCGTAGGCGCATGGCGGCATGTATACTAGCATCAGTTTAACCCAGATTACGCATTAGACTCTTTATATAAAATTATTCTTGCTTCTAATCCACTTCAATAGCTCAAAAACCATAATTTATTATGCTTTTTTCACTATTTTGTGGATTATTTGCCATAATAA
>DATGQB010000144.1:0-11981 GCA_035304405.1 Edaphocola sp. | reverse complement strand
ACAGAGTGGTTGTAGTGGATTATATAAGAGCTCAGCAACCCAGTTATACGCTCAGGGATTATAAGGGTGGCAGGCCGGATAGTTTGAGACGCAAACCCTCCAACACTATTGATACCACTCCTTTTAACCCACACATGTGGCAGCTGCGGGTGAACGAGCTGGATATCCAGGAGGGTAGATTTGTAATGGATGACCCAGACAAGGCTGCCGGTGTGCCCGGACTATTTTATGAGTGGAAAATGCATGTGCATCCGGTGCACATGCATGCGGAGCATATCAACATTGAAGGAGATACACTCAGGGCAAATCTTACTAAGCTAAGTGCCAAAGACCGAAGTGGTATCGCTATCAAATCAATGCGGGCAAAGGTGAGGGTTTCGCCAAAGATAGCGGAGTGCAGCGATTTGCATCTGGTTACGAATAATTCGGTGATTCAGGACTATTATGCCATGCATTATGAGCGCTTCCCTGATTTTATAGACTATATCAGCCGGGTGCGTATGGAAGCCCGGTTTAAAGATGCTCATGTGGCCATGAGTGATATCTTGTTTTTCGCTCCGGAGGTGAAATTTATGGAGCAAATTCAGGTCAATCTGAGTGGTAATGCCGGTGGGACGGTGGCCAGTCTACAAGGTGATAATCTTAGTGTTTCGGACAAGAATAACATGCTTCGGGTGAAGCGATTTGAAATGAAAGGACTGCCTGATGTGGACGCTGTGCACATGCAATTTGAGCAGTCGCACATTACTGTAGGAGCAGAGGATTTAATAGCTTATATTCCTCAGTTGATACAAGGGAATGAGCTCCAATGGAAGGCGTTGCAACAAATTAGCGGACCATTCGAAATGCAGGGAGGCATGCGGGAGCTTCTGGTAAAAACTGAAATCAGTACCGCCCTAGGCGCGCTTAAGTTTAATGGCGCACTGAGCAATCTGCTGGCTGACCATCCGGGATATGCAGGACAACTGCAGTTTCAGGCCTTTAATTTGGGTGAATTTATTGGCACTACTGCTTTGGAGGAGGCTACAGGAACGCTTACCCTCAATGGCCGTGGCTTCGACGTGAACACTCTTAAACTGCATGTGGATGGCGAGCTTCAGCAGCTGACTAGCTCCCATTATCCTTTTCAAAATGTTGCCATTACCTGTACCATCAATGAGAATAGCCTGTCTGCAAATGTTCGGATTGCAGATGCCAATGCACAGCTGCTTTTTGAAGGACAAATGAAGGGACTCAATGCTGAGGCTAGGGGCAACTTTACCGCAGATATAACACACCTCAACATGCAGGCATTGGGCCTGCTACCGGAAGAAACTATACTTGCAGGCAAGCTGGAAGGCCACTTCAACGGCCTCAGTGTGGACGCTATGCTGGGAGAAGCTGTATTGAAACATATGCAGGTGCAGAGAGCCCAGAATAAACTGGATATTGATTCTGTGTATATCAAGTCCTTGGTGGAGGACGATATTCGCTATCTGTATTTGGGAAGCAATAATGTAGCCGCTCGCTTATGGGGCGATTACAAAATCGTAGAACTACCGCAAACGCTGCGTTATCTTCTTTCTAAATATCTACCCGCATATTATCAGCCCCCTGTGCATTTCAATCGTAATCAGCTTGTATATTTTGATATCGATGCAGGTAATATTAATGACCTGATATCTGTAGTAAATCCGCATGTGGCAGTGCCCGCAGGTGCTCAGATACAGGGCTTTTATAATGCGGCAACGGATTTGCTAAGTATGGATGCGCAACTCTCTCGGCTGGTGTTGAATGGATTTTATTTTGATAGTCTTTACATCAAAGGTGAAGGCAATCAACGTGCCTTTGAGCTGGATGCAGGTGCGGCCAGGCTGGGATATGGAGCAAATAATATGCTCGACGATTTGGATATTGTGGCAGCATTGGCTAATGGGCAGCTGAATTTTACCATTAAAACGGCAACGCTCGACGAATTCAGTAAAGCTACCCTAAATGGGAAAGGCAGCTTTTATGAAGACGGCTTTGAGGTCAACATCCTGCCTTCATATATTTATGTCAATCGAAACAATTGGTATATCCCGGCCGGTAATGCAATTCGCTACCATAAAGGTGATTTGAGCATCGATCAGCTCGAAATCAGTTCTGATCATCAGCATATTTACGTCAATCGAAATCCGGGGGAGGCCAATACGGCCTATATTGAGTTGCTAGGTATTGGTATTGCACCGGCAGCCAGATTTTTGGGTATTGATGATGTGGTGAGTGGGGGAAATATCAATGGTACCATAGCGGTTTCAGACTTGAATATTTCACCAGTGGTGGCTTTTGATATCCAGTCTGATAGCGTGATGGTGCAAGGAGAGCCCTTGCAGTCTTTATCTGTTTCCGGCAGATATAGTTATGCCGATCAAATGCTAGTCTTTAATCCCGGTACGGGAGTTTTTGACAAAGACGGTCGTCTCAGTATCAGCGGCACCTGGGCCATCGGTGCCGGCAATAAGAGTCAGATGGATGGGCTCATTGCTTTCGACAAGGCAAAAGTGTCTTGGCTGAGTCCGGTGGTGAAAGGATATGTGAGTCAGCTCGAAGGTAGGCTCACGGGAAATGTACGCTTAAGTGGTACACCCCAAAACATCAGCACTCTAGGTTCGGTGTTGCTTGAGCAGGTGGCTGCGCGACCAGAAGTGCTGGGCGAGAAATATACCATTGAGCAAGGCTTGCTCTCGTTTACCGGAAATAAAATAGCGCTGGGGCGATTGATGCTGCGTGATGCTCATTTTAACACAGCTCAGATTACGGGTACTATTACGCATAAAAATCTGCTGGAATATGATTTTGATGTGCAAATCGAAAGCCCTAAGTTTAAGGTGCTTAATCTCTCTGCAGCTGAGGGACTGCGCTATTATGGTAATATAGACGCACAGCTCAATGCTAGGGTTTCCGGCCCGGCAACAGACATTCGTTTGCACACATCTTTAGTTCCTCTGGAAAACTCCAGCTTGGTCATTCCGCTCGATTACTCAGGCGATGTAGGTACTTATAGTTATATCAAATTCAAAAAGCCTACCGACTATCAGGAGCGTTGGCGCGCAAGGCAGAGTAGAAATACAACCAAGTATCATGTGCGCATCGATGCTTTAATCAATAATAATTTGAGCACCAATATTGTAATGGATTCCCGCACCAATGACCAGTTGTTTTCTCGCGGCTCTGGCAATATTGTTATGGAAATTCCATCCGATGGCGATATGCGCCTAAATGGTAGTTATAAGATAGAAAGCGGTTATTATAATTTTGCCTTCAGACAGCTGCAGGTTATCAACTATAACCGTGAGTTTACCCTAGTGCCCGGAAGTACCATTGTATGGAGTGGGGATATTTATGATGCACACCTCAATGTTACGGGCTACACTATTGTTAAGGCCAGGCTCTATGACCTTATCAGCAATGAGGTAAATAAAATTAATATTTCTGAGCAGGATTTAAGAGATGCGCAACAGCCACAGATTATCAATGTAAAGCTTAAAGCCGGTAATACACTGCAAAATCCGGAAGTGGACTTTAAAATCGAACTGGCAGAAAACCGTTCTATTGGTACCTACGCCTACCAAAAGCTGGAGCGCGTAAATGGCGATGAAACCCAGCTGCTCAACCAGGTGGCTTCCCTGCTTTTGTTAGACCAGTTTGCACCACCGGAGGGTTTTATGAATAATACTGTTGCCGTGTCTTCGGGTGCGCTCAACAATGTCTCTGACGTACTTTCTTCAGTGGCCTCCTCACAGTTGTCCAATTGGGCCAATAAGCTCTTTGGTGTCAATGATTTACATGTAGGCCTGCGCTACAAAAACTATAATCTCAACAACAGTCTCAACTCAGGCGCTACAGATTTCTTGAATCGTAATGAGGCCAAGCTCACAGTGCGCAAAAATTTCCTCAACAACCGTCTTATGGTTGATGTTGGCGGGGTTTACGACTGGGGGCGGCCGGCGCAGCTTTCTGGTGGTGCGGCGTATAGTTCCAATCTGGCGGGCGACTTTATGGCTCAGTACCTCATTCGCCGGGATGGCCGCTTGCGTTTTACCATTTTTAGAAATAGTAATTATGATGCACTTTTTCAGCAAAACATCGCCCGTCAAGGGGTAGGTCTTTCTTATCGTAAGTCGTTCAATACCATTTGGGAATTGTTAGGCATAAAGACCAAAGCCGATACTCCTGCGAAAGCCGGCATGCCTGCAGCAGACAGTCTCGACGCTTTTGTGTTGCCACCTGTTGGTGATAGTCTGTAGTTTTTTGTAAAATTGTTTTGGCGTGCCCCGCCATCGCGCCTCCACGTGGCTGTGCAATGTTTGTCGCAAAAATCCGCATCAGCCGCTGTCATGAATAGAGTTTGACGCGGCGGCGGGTCGGGCTAGTCGCTGCTACTCCTCGCTCGTAACTCGCTGCGGGGTATCCGCTGATATCCCTCACGCGGCTTTAAGACAGGCGTCCCAGCCTTCGCTTAAAGGTTTCCATAGGGCTCAATGAATGTTTGACCATGCTAAACACTAGCCATAAGCACCGATGTTTATAAAACTCCTTTTAGGAGTAAATGGTAATTTTTCCCTCAAAATTGTGAATTCTGAGCTAGCCTCATTAGATTTGCAGGATGCACTTTGTTGGAATAGTGCTTTGTAAACAAATTTTTATGAAAAGATTATTCATTGCAGCCTGTTTTATTGGTTGCTGCAATATGCTTACCGCCTGCGGTTCTAATGAGGAATCTGCAAATAACAGTACAGAAAACAACACAACCGAGTCAGTTTCGACTGAAACGAATGCTGCCGATGGCGCCGCCGCCGGTAGCGAGCTGGAGCAATCCCTTGCAGGTGCCGATGCGGCATCCGATGCTCCCGTAGTTCCTACCACTACTGCAAGTAGTAATGGTGTGCGTCTTAATCCGCCTCATGGAGAGCCCGGACACAACTGTGACCTTCCTGTGGGCGCTCCATTGGATGGCTCGGCACCAGCGCAGCCTGTGGCTCCTGCCAATGTAGTGCCGCCAGCAACGGCATCTCCGGCTGTAGGTTCCGGAAAAATAAATCCACCTCATGGCCAGCCGGGTCATAACTGTGACTATCCCGTAGGTGCACAGCTACCGTAGGGTACTTTTGTGTGTCGGTATAAGTCCTGAGTGGATTTTGTGAATATTACGTCCTAATTTTGCAAAACACAAACCCGAGCTATCGCTGTTTCGCATTGCGAAAAAGAGGAAAGTCCGGACAGCATAGTGCAACGCACCACCTAACGGGTGGGGTTCTGCTCCTTTAGGAGGGGAATACAGATAGTGCCACAGAAAATTACCGCCCCAAGCCTTGGGCTTGGGGTAAGGGTGAAAACGTGCGGTAAGAGCGCACGGCTGGTATAGGTAACTGTGCCGGCGGGTAAACCTTGCGTGCTGAAATGCCCAATAGGCAAGCGGTTGAGGGCTGCACGTCCGATGCTTGTGGGTAGGCAGATACAGCCTTGTAGCGATGCAAGGCGTAGATAAATGATAGCTAGGCAATTCATTTGCTTACAGAATCCGGCTTATAGGGTTTGTGTTTTTTTACAATAAAAAGCGAAAGTTTTTTACCTCGCTTTTCTAGCTCACTGTTTATAACTAACTTAGGGTACTATGAAGCTTTATGTGCGCATAATGGTCAGTACCTTATTGTTAGGATTGTTAGTACTGAGTTTTTTCTTCAGAAACGAAGGGCTAATGGACGCTTATACGAGCTATATTTTCATTCCCTATCAGCAAATACGCTCTTCAGTTTTTAATGGTATAGGCATTAGCATTGGCGATATCGTATATGTATTACTGGCGCTTCTGTTATTGGTTTCGCTCATTCGTTTATTGTTTTTTCTCATCCGTTGGCCCAAAAAGAAGCTCAAACTAGGAAAGCTCTTGCGCAGGAGCATCATTTCTCTCCTGCTACTGTATCTCTGTTATTTCTATAGCTGGGGCGCCAATTATGCCAGGCACCCGGTTTGGGCGCCGCTACAAGGTGATACCTCATGGAATCGGGCTAAGCTAGAAGCACTCAATGATATTCTGGTGCAAGAGCTTAACGAACTGGCTGACGATACCCTTGTGTATAGCTTTCGCAAAACCAATGCTATTTTGGGAGCAATCTATAAGCGGGCTTCTGATGAAATGTTGCCAGACTTATGGGTGAAGCCTTCTTTGTTTGGCGAATGGATGTTTTATCTAGGCATACAGGGTTATTATAATCCGCTTACAGGAGAGGCGCATGTGGCTAAATCCTTGCCGGCATTTATGTGGCCATTTGTCATTGCGCATGAAATGGCGCATCAGACAGGTGTGGCTGCAGAGGGCGAAGCCAATTTTATAGCTTATGTGATTTGCGTCAAAAGTGGTGACCCGGTATTACAGCGCTCGGCTTATCTCAATTTGTTTCTGTATGCGAATAGAGAGCTGAGTCGCAAAGACGAGGAGCTGGCCGCGCAAAAGAAATTTGCATTGCATACCAGTATTCAGGCTTTACTCTGGGAGCTGGAGGAGCATAGAAAAAAATATAAGTCAAGCTTCAGTAAATTTTCTTTAGGTATCTATAATTGGATGCTGCAACAGCAAGGCCAGGATAAGGGATTGAGAAGTTATGCGGATATTTCCCGTCTGGTGTATCTCTGGGAGGCAGCCGGCGAGCCGGAAATCAAATTGAGATAAATAATCCTAATAGCTGAGCCCAACAATTTTTTGGGCGCCTGATATTTAACCCAGATTACGCATTAGGAATTTAAAAGAAAATTATTATGGCAAATAATCCACAAAATAGAGAAAAAAGCATAATGAATTATGGTTTTTGAACTATTGAAGTGGATTAGAAGCAAGAATAATTTTATATAAAGAGTCTAATGCGTAATCTGGGTTTAAGATACATCTGCTGTCCAGGGGGGAGTTATATGGCTGCGTAAGGCCAACCTTTGCAGATTTACGTGACAATAGTACACTCTTCTGCCCAAACCTATTTTTACCTCAGGAAAGAAGAGTGGGGCTCGGAGTCTTGCGCACGGAGTTCAGGCAATCTATCGCATTTATGATGGGTATGGGGTATAGGAATAAGTATGCTCCACTGCTTATCCCTCGCTAGAGGCGGCGGGGCACACTCAAAAATATAGTAAAATCGAGGGTACAAAAAAAAGTCTAAGTCGAGCCGAAGCTTCACTTAGACTTTTTCTTTGTATCATATTAGTATTATTGCTCTGCAAAGTATTTGTGGAAGTATGGAATGGTCTCTATACCTTTAAAATAATTGGCCACATCGTACTTCTCGTTAGGGGAGTGGATGTTGTCGTTGTCCAGACCAAAGCCCAACAATACCGTTTTAAGTCCCAATATTTTTTCGAAAAGCGCAATAATTGGTATACTACCGCCACCACGAGTAGGGATAGGAGCTTTGCCAAAAGTGGTTTCAATAGCTTTTGCCGCAGCTTGGTAAGCTTTGCCATCGGTAGGGGTTACCACCGGCTCGCCACCATGATGAGGGGTTACTTTTACGCTTACGCCGGGAGTGGCTAGGCTTTCAAAATGTTTTTGGAACAGCTCGGTAATCTCATGTGAATCTTGACCAGGAACCAAGCGCATAGATATTTTGGCATATGCTTTGGATGGTAGTACCGTTTTGGCTCCTTCGCCTGTGTAGCCACCCCAAATACCGTTTACATCCAATGTAGGGCGAATTCCCGTACGCTCAATGGTGGTATAACCAGCCTCGCCGGCTACGCTGTTGATGCCAAGGTCTTTTTGATATTCTTCTAAATCAAAAGGAGCTTCGTTAAGGGCCTTGCGTTCAGCTTCGCTCAGCTCTTGTACTTTGTCATAGAAGCCCGGAATGGTGATGTGTTTGTTCTCGTCGTGTAAAGAAGCAATCATTTTACACAGTTCGTTGATAGGATTGGCTACGCCGCCGCCGTACACCCCGCTATGTAAATCTCTATTGGGGCCGGTAACTTCTACTTCTACATAAGACAGACCACGCAGGCCGGTTTCGATGGAAGGATGCTCCATGCTGATCATAGAAGTATCAGAAACCAAGACTATATCCGCTTTGAGTCTTTCTTTGTTTTCCTCCAGGAATGTAGCCAGGTTCACAGAGCCTACTTCCTCTTCTCCTTCAATCATCATTTTGACATTGCACTGAAGGGTGTTGGTTTTGGCCATGATTTCGAATGCTTTGATGTGCATATAGAACTGACCCTTGTCATCACAGGCACCACGAGCATATATTTTATCGTCTTTGATTACCGGCTCAAAAGGACCGCTATGCCATAATTCCAGTGGGTCGGCAGGCTGTACATCATAGTGGCCATAAACCAATACTGTGGGCAATGAAGGATCCACTATCTTTTCGCCATAAACAATAGGATGCCCTTTTGTAGCACAAACTTCAGCAGTATCACAGCCGGCATCCAGCATAGCCTGTTTTACGGCTTCAGCACAGCGCGCCACATCGCCTTTATATGCACTATCAGCACTGATAGAAGGAATGCGAAGTAAATCAAGTAATTCATTTAAAAAGCGGTCTTTGTTTTCCGCCAGGTACGATTGCCAAACTTCCATAATCTTGTTTATTAAAAATGTTTTAATGATTAAATCCAAATTGTTTTGTCTTCGCTAGAAGACTTGCGGGTGCCAGCCCTATGTTCGTCGCTATAGCCGAGGTAAATCAAACCCATGAGCAAATCGGCTTCGTCAAGCTCTAAATACATTTTCATGGCAGGGTGGTGAGTCATGCCTCCCGTGCTCCAAAAAGAAGCAATGCCTTTGGCTGTAGCCGCAAGTAACATCGTCTGAGTGGCTGCTGCTACGGCTGCGTACTCTTCTTCTACGATGATTTTGGTATCGGGCGTACGCTTCATAATGGTAATAATAAGATGGGAGGCTTTTTTGCCCATATTGGCCAGTGTGTTGGCTTTGGTCTCGGTGCGCACATCCTCAGGCGTGTTGGCCCAATATAACTGAGCATGGTGGTCGCAAAATTTATGCAGATTTTCGCCAGATAAAACCAGGAAGCGCCATGGCTCTGTTCTTCCATGAGTAGGAGCCCAGTTGGCCAGCTCCAGAATATCTTTAATGTCTTGTTCGGGAATAATCTGGCCGTTCATTTGGCCGGGTTTGATTGTTCGTCTGTTCAGAACAATGTCTTTGAATGTATCAAATGCGCTCATTAGCTCTTGTAAGGGGTGAGATTAAAATGTGTTCAAAAATACGAATCAATTATGAATTAGCCAGCCCAAAAGTGTAGTTTGAGCAAGGTATTACTGATAATGCAGTGTTATTTTTGCCAAGATAAAAGCATTGCTCCATTTGAGCCATAGATAGAGTCGAAGTTTAGTCCCCGGCCCTAATTCCTTAGGTCTGTATTTTAATTTGGCCAATTAGGGGAAACGCCAATTTGGGGTTAAAGACTTCAGCTCAAATGCGTAATAAATAGATAAATAAACCAGTGACCAATCTCCATTTTGGCACCCATTTCAATTTTTTTACTAATACTAAAAAAATTACCTTTGCAGCCATAACTGTTAACCCTTTAAAGTAAATTATGAGCATTATTACTGGAATTCATGCCCGTCAGATTTTAGATTCACGTGGCAATCCTACAGTTGAAGTTGACGTTATCACCGAAGCTGGTGCATTTGGACGTGCAGCTGTTCCATCCGGCGCATCTACCGGTAAATATGAGGCAGTAGAGCTTCGTGATGGCGATAAGCAAAGATATTTGGGTAAAGGTGTGTTGAATGCGGTAAAGAATATCAATGATAATCTTGCAAAAGCACTTTGCGGTTTTGATGTTGCTGACCAAGCAGGTATCGACAAAGCAATGTTGTCTATCGATGGTACGCCAAATAAAGCCAATCTTGGTGCCAATGCTATTTTGGCTGTGAGTATGGCTGTTGCTAAAGCTGCTGCTGAAGAGGCCGGACTGCCATTGTACCGCTATGTGGGTGGTACTAATGCCAAAACTTTGCCTGTGCCCATGATGAATATCTTGAATGGTGGTGCACACGCCGATAACAAAATCGACTTCCAGGAGTTCATGGTAATGCCTGTGGGTGCAGATACTTTCAGTGAAGGATTGCGCTGGGGCGTGGAAATCTTCCATGCACTGAAAAAAGTACTTTCTGAAAAAGGATTCAGCACTAACGTAGGTGACGAGGGTGGTTTTGCACCAGATATTCAAAGCAATGAAGAAGCTATCGAAACAGTTTTGAAAGCTATCGAAACTGCTGGTTACAAACCTGGTGAAGATGTTATGATTGCTATGGATGCTGCTATTTCTGAGCTCTATGACAGCGAGAAAAAGCGTTATGTATTCAAAAAATCTAGCGGCAAGGAGTTCACTTCTGAAGAAATGGTGGCTTTCTGGCAAGACTGGGTGAGCAAATATCCAATCGTAAGTATCGAAGATGGTATGGACGAAGACGACTGGGCAGGCTGGAATGGATTGACTCAAGCTATTGGTAATAATGTACAACTGGTAGGTGATGATTTGTTTGTAACCAATGTCCTGCGCCTGGAAAAAGGTATTAAAGATCAAATAGCGAACGGTTTGTTGGTAAAAGTTAATCAAATTGGTTCTCTTACTGAGACTATCGATGCGGTAACTATGGCACAACGTGCTAAATATAATACTATCATGAGCCACAGAAGTGGTGAGACAGAAGATGCGACTATTGCCGACCTGGCTGTAGCTTTAAACTGTGGTCAAATAAAAACCGGTTCTGCTTCTCGCTCTGACCGTATGGCTAAATACAACCAATTGTTGCGCATCGAAGAGCAATTGGGTGATTTGGCTTACTATCCCGGTAAAAATCTGAAATTTGGTATCTAATCAAGCGTAGCTTGAGTGCCCTATAAGGGCTGAGTAGATTCCAATAACTGGACATACTTAATTAACAAAGGAGCCTTGCGGTAGCAAGGCTCCTTTGTTAATTAATATATTCGTTTTTAGGGGCAGCCCGGTATACCTGCACTCAAATTGCGTCCTCAAGGTATTTAGTGCTAGCAGCTGTTTCTTGCTCCCAAAAAATCTCTGTCAGCTGTTTCTTGCCGCTGCTAATGAAGTGATTGTCCCATGAAAAACGGAATGAAAACTGAATTTCATTCCCCTAAAAATATTCTAATCGTCGCTGAGGTATATTAGCGCACAAGGCTCAACTGCTTGATGATAACTCCTTGTTCAGATTCGATGGCCAATAGGTAGGCGCCGTCCTGGAGCGAACTTACATCTATAATCTCGGAGGGGAGATTATTTAAGGATTGAGAGAATACTACGCGTCCCGTCATGTCTGTCAGCGTCACCGATTTTAGAGACTGCTTAGTGTTGTTTTGAATGCTGAATGCATTTTGGGCCGGATTAGGGAATATATTAACCCAGATTACACATTAGGAATTTAAAAGAAAATTATTATGGCAAATAATCCACAAAATAGTGAAAAAAGCATAATAAATTATGGTTTTTGAGCTATTGAAGTGGATTAGAAGCAAGAATAATTTTATATAAATAGTCTAATGCGTAATATGGGTTAAAAATGTTTGGGTGCAAATGATTTATCTGATAAAATAAAACAAGGCGAAAGTATAGATAATTTTTATACAAAGCAAGTGGCAGGGATGTCCCCACGTAATAAAGCCCCCATTGATGCTGCGGCAAGGCTGAAATGAGCGCAAATGGGGATTTTTTGTGTTGTCTAGTGTTAGTAGAGAAGATGTAAACGGCGAATGATGAAGGGGAGGAATTTATCAGAGATTAGCTATGACTGTCGATAATATATCATCACAACAAAAAAGCAGCCCCTCATGAAGGGGACTGCTCTTCTTGTATACCCAAAATAAAACATTCTTAGTTTTGGTCCACGGCGCGCATGCGCAATTCGTAACCATTTTTATACTGCGCTTCGATATCCCATACCCAGTAAATGCGCTCTCTATATACCATACCCACACCAGCGGCGTA